>CAJQOL010000039.1 GCA_905479925.1 uncultured Kangiellaceae bacterium
TTCTAACTGGAAATAATCATCATCGGAATCTAAACCAGCAAAAAAGACTAATGCTTCTAAATCATAATCAAATACTTGGCCTTTTTTATCGGCTAACTTTAAGAAGCGTTGATACAATTTATCTAATTCATAATCCTGATCGTTAAAGCCTAAATCACGCAAACGATGCTGTATTACGTGCCGCCCAGAACGAGAGGTTAGGTTCAACTCATTAGTACTTAAACCAACCGTTTCCGGCGTCATGATCTCATAGGTATTTTGACTCTTAAGAACACCATCTTGGTGGATCCCCGAAGAGTGGCTAAAAGCATTGCTACCAACAATCGCCTTATTTGATTGAATAGGCATATTGCATAAATTGGAGACCAATTGGCTAGTGCGGTGAATTTCCTTGGGGTTTACATTCGTCGTTAATCCTAACTTGGAATAGCGAGTATTTAGGATCATGACAATTTCTTCTAGTGAACAGTTTCCAGCGCGCTCTCCAATTCCATTAACCGTGCACTCTACTTGCCGTGCACCCGCTTGAACCGCAGCGATAGAATTGGCTACCGACAAACCTAAATCATCATGGCAATGAACGGAAATAATCGCCTGGTCAATATTGGGAACCTTATTAAACAACGATTCGATAATGCCGCCAAATTCCGACGGCAAGGTATAACCAACGGTATCGGGAATATTAATAGTTGAGGCGCCAGCTCTGATTGCTTGCTCAACCATACGGCATAAGTCATCAATAGGCGTTCGACCTGCGTCTTCACAAGAAAATTCGACGTCATCGGTATAACGACGAGCACGTTTTACCGCTCGAACCGCCATGTTAACAACCTCATTAAAGCCTTTCTTCAATTTGTGTTCCACATGGATGGTTGAGGTGGCTATAAAGGTATGAATTCTAAAAGCCTCTGCAATTTCAAGCGCTTCTCCGGCGGCATCAATATCGGCATCAATCGCTCTTGCTAGTCCGGCGACACGAGAATGTTTAACAGCCTTAGCGATTGCTTTAACGGATTCAAAATCTCCCGGTGATGAAACAGGGAAACCCGCTTCAATAACATCAACCCCCAATCGCTCAAGCGCCAACGCGATTTGAAGCTTCTCGCGCTGAGACAGACTCGCCTGCAATGCTTGCTCGCCATCCCGTAAGGTAGTATCAAAAATAATCACCTTGTCATTGCGATTTACGTTAACCATTATGCTTCTCCCGCACAGGCAACTTGTGGCGATTGCTCAACAGGTTTAACCAAAGGTTGGTTCCTAGCTGAACGCGAGCTATCGATTGAACCAACAATTTTTGTAAGATTATCCGCTACCGTCTGAATAACTTGCTGGGTGGTGACTTGGCTATAAGGTTTCAAGTCGACGGTTAATACGCCATTTTCTATCGAAGCGGATACCGCCTGCTCCAAACTATCCGCTTCAGTGGAAAGCTTTAACCAGCGCAACATCATTGCTATGCTCAAAATAGTCGCATAGGGATTAGCAATACCTTGACCGGCAATATCGGGCGCTGAACCATGAATTGGTTCAAATAGACCATAACGACTTCCAACTGAAGACGACGCCAGTAACCCCATCGATCCTGCAAGAACACTTGCTTCATCTGACAGGATGTCACCAAACATGTTTTCCGTTAGAACAACATCAAATTCCGAAGGGGTTTGGATTAGTTTCATCGCACATGAGTCAACCAATTGATGATGCAGTTCAACCTCTGGATACTCTTGCTCTCCAATTCGCGTGACTACCTCACGCCATAGTTTAGAGGACTCTAATACATTGGCTTTATCAACGGATGTCAATTTTCTATTACGCTGCTTGGCTAGCTCAAACCCTACCCGTGCAATTCGTTGCACTTCATTAATGCTATAACGACATTCGTCACTGGCAAAATTAGCTTCGCGATTTTTTTTACCAAAATAAATACCACCCGTTAACTCTCTAACAACAATAAAATCTGTTCCTTCGAGGATCTCTGGTTTTAACGGTGAAAACGGCTTTAATGTTTCATAAACCGTTAGCGGCCTGATATTGGCGAAGACTTCCAGTTCAGAACGAAGTTTTAATAGACCTTGTTCCGGGCGAATATCACCGTCATCCCATTTAGGACCGCCAATTGCTGCTAAAAAAACTGCATCGGCATTTTTGCATGCTTGCAGTGTTTCCGAGGGTAGCGCTTGTCCGCAAGAGTCAATTGCTGCGCCACCAATTAGGTGCTCATTTAATTGGAATTCGTGTCCAAACAACTCACCGATTTTTCTCAAAATTACCGGAACTGCAGCTGAGACCTCGGGACCAATACCATCTCCAGGCAAGCTAACTATATTAAAATTCATACATATTCCTTAGCATTGATTTGTTTATTAGTATCTATTTCGTATTGCTTAATTTGATCCAGTTGTTCGACTAAAAAGTCCAACTGTTCTAATCCATTAAGTAGACAATATTTAGCAAAGGGTTCAATCTCGAAACTGAAGGATTGACCATCGCAGCTGATAGTTTGTTGCTGTAAATCAACCGTAATTGCAGTACCGTGGCTAGCCAATAAAAAATCGTGCTTGTCATGACCGAGTTGGATGGGTAACAAGCCATTTTTAAACGCATTGTTAGCAAATATGTCAGCAATTGAAGAGCTGATAACTACTTCAATACCGTAATCAAGTATGGCCCATGGAGCATGCTCGCGAGACGAACCACAACCAAAGTTGTCGCCGGCAACTAGCACCTTGGCATTTTTAGAACTTGGATGATTGAGAATAAAACTTTCGTTATTCGAGCCATCTTCGTGGTAACGCCAGTCCGAAAACAAGTGTTTACCTAGCCCGGATTTATTGGTGATCTTTAAATGGTCCGAACCAATTATTTGGTCGGTATCAATATTGTCAATGTTCAACACCGAAACGGTGGATTGTATTTTATTAAATTTATTCATTTTAAAATTTTTCATCTTAATTAACCGAGTAATATTCTTACCAGAGTCTGCCCCGTGAAACGTTTTGGGTACAGAGCTCACTGAGAATACTGAGTAAAATAAACTATCAATTGATAGCTTGATTCTATGTAAAACAACTTATCAACAAAGCACCTGTAATTAGCCGTATCGAAAACATTTACAATAGGCTCCAAACCAAGAGCTCACGCTAGTCATTAGAGCCACTAGTCATACCACTAAACTCTTGAGATTTTCATCTCTGTGTTCTTTGTGAACTCTGTGGTAAAATTTCTTGAGTCTCTTTTTTTGACCTTGCCTTTTACAAATAATCCCGAGGATCAACCACTTTTCCACTTACCGCCGCCGCTGCGGCCGTTAAAGGGCTTGCTAACATAGTCCGTCCGCCTTTACCTTGGCGCCCTTCAAAATTACGATTGCTAGTGCTTACACAAAATTGTTTATCTTGGATAATGTCACCGTTCATTCCCAAACACATTGAGCACCCCGGCTCTCGCCATTCTGCATTGGCTTGGATAAAGATATCGGCGATGCCTTCTTTTTCCGCCAGTTTTTTTATTTCGTGAGAGCCTGGAACAATGAGTGTTCTAACGTTTTCTGCGACTTTTCTATTACTAAAGATCTTAGCCGCATCACGTAAATCACTTAATCGTGAGTTTGTACAACTGCCTATGAAGACAACATCAACCGGCTGACCGACTAATTTCTGCTGCTCTTCAAAGCCCATATAATTCAAAGCTTGACGCTCTCCTTTACTGGGTATTAACTCACCAACTTTTATTCCCATTTGTGGGTTGGTGCCGTAGGTAATCATTGGTTCTACCTGACTAGCATCAATTGAGATATGTCGGTCATATTTGGCGCCGGGGTCGGTAAACAATTGTCCCCAATCTTTGACCGCTGCTATCCACTGCTCGCCTTTTGGTGCGAATTCTCTATTTTTGAGGTAATTGAAAGTTTTCTGATCAGGAGCCATCATGCCCGCTTTGGCACCCGCTTCAATTGACATATTGCAGATTGTCATGCGTTCATCCATTGAAAGCTCGTCAACGGTCGTGCCATAGTATTCAATCACATGCCCAGTCGCACCGCCTATACCAATCTTACGAATAATCGCCAAGATAATATCTTTTGCCGATACGCCGTTTTTTAGTTCGCCATTAATTTCAATACCGAATGTTTTCGGTTTCCTTTGTAATATGCACTGAGTCGCAAAGGTAAAACCAACTTCGCTAGTTCCAATACCAAAAGCGAGCGCACCAAACGCGCCATGGGTACTGGTATGGCTATCACCACAAACAATGGTTTGTCCTGGCTGCGTAATGCCTCGTTCGGGGCCAATGACATGCACGATCCCCTGTTTTGAATCACCTAGCTCGTAAAGCGGCACAGAAAACTCATCGCAGTTTTTCTTTAGTTGCTCGACTTGCTTCTTTTCCTGCTCACCAAAAAAGGTGTACTCTCCATTTGATTTTGGTTTAGTGGTCGGCGTTGAGTGATCGCAAGTAGCAAAGGTTCTATCTGGTCGCCTCAAGGTCAATCGTTTATCACGCAACATTTGAAACGCCTGTGGCGATGTCACCTCATGAATTAAATGCGTATCAATATATAGAACGGCCGGTTTCTCTTGCGTCTCTTGAGAAACTAAATGCCGTTGCCAGACCTTTTCAAATAAAGTAGCTACCATCGTCCACGACTCATAAAACCTTTAGGCTCAAATTCAAACACATTAACATGACAAGATTGTGCTGTTTCTCTATTTGAACCGGAAACCTGTTGATCGTTAACATAATTGTCAGTATGAAAAGGTTTATGGGTATTACCTTTCATTGTTGTGGTATGCATCATTTTTTGATTAGTCGTCATGGCGGACTCCTTAGTTTTGGCTTGTGTGAAATAACTATTCAATCGATTCAATAACGTTAAGGCAAAAAAAAACCCCGAAGCGTTGGTACGTTTCGGGGTTCCTAGTATTTTGCTTTTCTGTTAGCGTCGCAAAATCACCCCATCGGTAAACCGAGGAGGACAATAATAATAACTGCTGCGCTGTTTAATCTGTTCATGATTCAAACTTAGTCGTTTTTTTGAGTAACTACAAGTCCATATAACTTTTTGATATCGATTTTCATTAGATTCTCTTCTGTAGCAGTTATTCTAGCTGCAGCCAATATTCTAGCTACTCATAAATAAAATGATATCCGCTAGATGCCATTACCTGAATCACAATATCTCAAAGGTCGGAATTTCGTATATAACCAAAAACTATGGGCTTATTGTCGACAGTAATTGACAATCATAGTTACGAGAGTCAAAGTAGCTTCAATAGATGTCGAGACTTAAAGGATATGAGTCTTTCTTGAACCATGGATAATTTATTGAAGCATGGATATTTTTTGGTTCATGGATGTTTTTTGGTTCATAGATATAGGGTTTTGCATCGAAGGAAAATTGAATGTTTGAATTGAAACATATTTATCCATAATGTTTATCATCGATGAATAGAACTGAACTTCGAATAGAACTAAACCGCGAAAAAGACTGAATCAATAACTGAATTAAGAAAGGTTAGAAAGCAATAACATGAACTTCTTAGAGCTATTTACAAACACATCAGGGGATACAACGATTATCATCGGTACGATGAGAATGATGCGTACCTCAATGATTAATAGGAAGTTCACCGGCTAACGCATAATAACAACAAATAGCAAAAGCCCGTGAGTTACAAACTGCGGGCTTTTTTTTGCATCAATTTTAATAGAGCATTTTACAATGAAAGTACTTAAATTCGGCGGTTCGTCGTTAGCAAACGCAGATAAATTTCTAAGCGTTTTTGATATTATTAAACGCGACTCAGCAAGCTCAAAGCTAAGTGTGGTGCTATCAGCCCCCCAAGGTATAACCAATCAACTTGAGAAAATTGTCTATCGTTTAGATAACCATGAGGATGTCAGTCTCAATCAAAACCAAATGATAGAAAATTGTCATTCGCTAGTTAGTTCACTAAAAGATAGATTAGGTCAACAAGCTGAAGAATCACAATCAACAATCGATTTATCCGTCGATGAAATTTTTAAGCAACTTGATCGATTAATACAGGGCGCACAATTGTTAGATCACTGCCCGGCACAAACGGCGGCGCAAATACTTACATTAGGGGAACGATTTAGTGTTTTGCTACTCCATTGGATTTTTCAGTTGGAGGGCCAATCGCTAACTTTGTTAGAACCTGAAACATTTCTTGTTGCAGAAAATCAATCAGGGGACCCAGTTGCTGATATCCCGAAAAGCAAAGCCCGCTTTAAACAAAATTATCAGCACATAAGCTCAATTTCACTAATGCCTGGTTTTGTTGGTATCTCACCCGATAACAAAGTCGTCACGTTGGGGCGAAATGGTTCTGACTATTCCGCTGCTATCTTGGCGGTTTGTGTGGACGCTGAAGTATGTGAAATATGGACTGACGTTGACGGTGTGTATAACGCCGATCCGCGTTTGGTGAAAGAAGCCGAATTAGTAAAACAAATGAGTTTTAATGAAGCCATTGAACTTTCGTATTTTGGCGCAAAAATACTTCACCCTAAAACGATCACGCCGTTAAGTGCTCATAATATTCCCTGTAGAATCAAAAACTCGTTAGCACCGGACAACCAAGGTACTCTAATCTCCAGCGAAAGCTCAAATGAGAATAGTATAAAGGCAATTTCCAGCTTAGATGATGTCGCTATGATTAACGTTTCCGGTCCTGGCATGAAGGTCAAAGTTGGAATGACCCACCGGATATTCTCTGCATTAGGGCGAGCCAATATACAGGTAATTCTTATAAGCCAATCATCGGCTGCTTATCGAATAAGTTTGTGTGTTCCGCGACATCAAGCGCAATTAGCGAAGCAATCGTTAGACCACGAATTTGAACTAGAGCTTGAAAACTTACGCGTTGATCCTATCGAGTTAACCACGGGTTTGTCAGTAGTTTCACTGGTTGGTGACAAGATGCAGAAACAAAAAGGGATTGCAGCGAAGTTCTTTTCATCATTATCTCAGGCCGGCGTCAATATCATCGCAATCGCACAGGACTCCTCAGAGCGCAGTATTTCGGCGGTTATAAGAAATTACCGCACCGACGACGCGGTAAGGATCTGCCATCGCAACCTATTTCTGCAGCGCTATTATATAGACGCATTTGTTATCGGCTGTGGAACCATTGGAAAGGAGCTATTACAACAAATAGAGAGACAACAGAATTTTCTGCTCGATAAAAATATTGAGCTTAAGGTTTACGGCATCGCCAACAGTAAACAGCTACTTCTGGATAATGGAGGAATAAACCTTGAAAATGGCTGGAGCGAGCGACTGGTGCAATCGGGTTACTCGCTTTCTTTACCGTTACTAAATGACTTTGTTGAACAGAACCACTTGCTTAATCCCGTTATCATCGATGCAACAAGTAGCGAACAGATATCAGAACAATACCTCGATTACCTGGCGGCGGATTATCATGTGGTAACCGCTAATAAAAAAGCGAATACGTCGTCGTTAGATTTCTATTACCAATTGCGTCAGGTCGCTCAAGACCATAGTCGGCGATTCCTATATGAAACTAACGTTGCCGCAGGGTTACCGGTTATAGACAACTTACAAAATCTGCTTGGCGCGGGCGATCAGTTAACTCAGTTCGAGGGCATATTATCAGGATCTTTATCGTACATATTTGGTCTTTTGCACGAAGGAAATACACTTTCTCAAGCGACAGCCAAGGCACAGGAATTAGGCTATACTGAACCAAACCCAGCGGAAGACTTGAGCGGTTTGGATGTCGCCCGAAAAGTACTCATTATTGCCCGTGAATCCGGTTTAGAATTGGAGCTAGATGATATTGAACTTGAATCTATTTTGCCTGCAGAGCTAGCCCAAATAGGCGATGCTGAGTTATTTATGCGGCGTTTACCGGAGCTTGACGAAGTCATTGGGGAACGTGTTAAAGCAGCGGAAGAAAACGGGCAAGCTTTAAAGTATATCGCTAAGATCAGCGATGGCAAATGCCTAGTCAGCATCGAAAGCGTAAACAGTGACCATCCGCTTTATGCGGTAAAAGGAGGCGAGAATGCATTAGCAATGCATACCCGTTATTATCAACCCACTCCTTTCGTGATTAGAGGTTATGGTGCAGGTGCATCGGTGACTGCCGCGGGTCTATTTGCTGATCTTTTAAGAACATTGGTTTGGAACTTGGAGTAGGCGATGACTCAAGCAACAAAAAATAGCCAGACTAAACAGTCTAGAGATCCTGTCACCGTTTTTGCACCAATTTCAATTGGTAATGTGAGCGTCGGTTTTGATACCTTGGGGATGGCTATCAGCCCTGTCGATGATCAGCTAGTTGGAGATGTTATTCATGTATCTGAAAGCGATACTGAGCATGATCAACTTGAATGCACAGGAAATTTTCAACAGTTTCTTCCTCAGCAGAAAGAAGCCAATATCATTTGGCAATGCCTGCAGGAATTTAATCAACAATTACAGGGACAAGACATTCAGGTTGAACCGGTCAAACTGCACCTCGAGAAAAACACACCGATTTGCAGCGGTTTGGGTTCCAGTGCTTGCTCGGTAGTTGCTGGTATTTATGGCCTTAATGAATACTATAATCAACCCTTAGCGCAGCAACAACTGCTTGAGTTAATGGGCGATTTAGAAGCCAAAATAAGTGGTAGCTTACATTTTGATAATGTTGCTCCTTGTTATCTTGGTGGTATGCAATTGATGATCCCAGAAGGCGAAAAAATATCTCAGGCTATTCCGGTATTTGAAGATGTTTACTGGGTGGTTTGTTATCCAGATATTAAAGTCAGTACTCGATTTGCACGGGAAATTCTTCCAGAACAGTATTCACGTCAAGATCTTGTAACCTATGGTGGTCGCTTAGGTGGATTTATAGATGCTTGCTACCGACAGGATAAGGCACAAGCCTTTAGTTTGGTGAAAGATGTTGTTGCTGAACCTTATCGAACCACACTATTAACTAATTTTGAGCTGGTAAAAAACTCGCTTGAATCAATAGGTGCTTTGGCTGTCGGTATTTCTGGTTCCGGACCCACGGTTTTTGGCGCTTTTGATACTTTCGAACAAGCCGAGCAAGCTAAGGATATTTTTGATAAACAGTATATAAGGGCATCAAATGGTTTTACCATCATTGGTAAAACGGATAGCGAAGGCGCTCGACGAATATAAATAAACATAGATTTGAGAAAATTTTGGGTTGAAGTATGAAACCCAACGGCGATAGGTCAATAGCGTATCAAGAATAATTGAGTTGGAGAATAAGAAGTAAAAACTAGCGAGAAACAACGCTATTAGTTATAGGCGGAGAAAACACCAGATTCGTTTACGATTGAATGTTGGGTTTCGTTCCTCAACCCAACCTACGAAATCGAAAGAATTGAAGCAACTGAAAGGATAGTAGCTAAAAAATGAAATATCAGAACCTAAAAGTCCCATCGGAAAAAGTGAGTTTTAAAGCAGCGGTGCGTCAAGGGTTGGGCAGCCAGCAGGGGCTTTTCTTTCCTAGAAAATTTGAAACCATAGACAATATCAATGGTTTACTAGAGCTACCGACTATTGAAAGAAATAAAGCTATCCTTGCAAACTTTATTAGTGAAGACCTATCAGCAACTGAAATCGACAATATCATTCGACAAGCATTTTCTTTTCCAGCAGAACTAAAAAGCGTTGATGATAAATCTTACTGTCTCGAACTTTTTCATGGCCCAACTTTAGCGTTTAAAGACTTTGGTGCAAAGTTCATGGCTGCTTGCCTAAAATATTTCTCTAACGATAAGAAGATAACTATTCTTACAGCGACTTCCGGAGATACTGGTGCAGCGGTCGCCCATGCCTTTTTTGAAGTTCCGAATATTGAAGTGGTTATCCTCTATCCAAAAGGAAAGATCAGTACACTTCAAGAAAAAATGTTTACTACTTTAGGTAACAACATTAGGACTATTGCTGTTAATGGAACCTTTGATGACTGTCAGCAATTGGTAAAACAGAGTTTTGATGATCAGGCACTAGTACAAGCGATTGGGTTGAACTCCGCAAACTCAATAAATATCAGCCGATTACTGGCTCAAGTCTGTTACTATTTTGAAGCAATAGCCCAACTACCAGTAGAGAGAAGAGAGCAAGCAGTGGTGTCGGTGCCTAGCGGCAATTTTGGAAACCTGACCGCCGGAATAATTGCCACAACTTTAGGCCTTCCAATTAAGCGATTTATTGCTACCACTAATATTAACGATACTGTTCCGCGCTATCTTAAAACCGGAGAATGGCTACCGAAAGAAACTCAGGCAACGTTATCTAATGCAATGGATGTCAGTAGTCCCAATAATTGGCCAAGAATTGCTTATATGATTGAGTCCGGTCAGTTTGCAAAAGAGCAATTAGAAGGATACTCAATCGATGAAACAAGGACTCAAGAAAGTTTGAAAGAGCTACACAGTGCTGGCTATCTTAGTGAACCTCATGCCGCCGTAGCTTTTGCAGGGTTGTCTCAATCGTTAGAGGAAGATGAAATTGGAATATTTTTGGGGACGGCTCATCCTGCGAAATTTAAACAATCCGTAGAAGAAATTCTAGATATTAATTTGCCATTACCTGAAGCCCTAGCGAATTGTATTGACAAAGAAATTCTATCAATTGAAATGGAAGTTAGTTTTGAAGCGTTACGATCGTTTCTTGTTCTTGAATAAAAATCAACATACGGGAGCTTTTCATTCAGTAAAAAAAACATTGACTGTTAATCAATTTGACTAACAGTCAATTTTGTTAAACTACAAGGTGAGCTAACCGGAGGTTAAAAGCTACCCTAACTACACAACTAACGACTACTTGGCGCTCCTGCTTCTATCAGAGCTTTATCTAAAGCCGACAAATCCTCTTTGAGAATTTTATTAAGAGTACCGATTAGTGCTTGATATTCTGCTGTAGCAATTTGCAGATTATCTCGCATTGTTTGAGTTGGCTCTTGAGTCGTATTCCAATGGGTAAAAGCAATATAGTTCGCCCGGCTAGAAACAGATGGACTAGTTGCTTCATTGAGAATACCTCTATCGTAATCACCGTGTAATTTTAACGTAACTTGATCAATCGCTAAAGCTAAATCACTTAAACGCTTAAACAATACTTTGTCTGCCTGTGGAGCCATTAATAACGCCTCTCTCATATGCGATAGCTTTGTGTTAGCCTTACCTATTTCCACATTGACAATACTAATTCTCTTTAATAGATCGCTGGTTCTTTTTTGAAATGCCGCCACGGCCTTAAAGTCTATTGATTTAATACTAGGGACAGGTTTCACTACGAACGTTTGTGGGTTAGCTAAACTGGTAACTTGACCATCTTTTACCAGCATAAGCTCTGCGCTATATTGACCCGGAGGGGCTAACGGACCAACGGGGTCACTACGCCACGGAGGTTGAAAATCTGGCTTAGTTAAAGTTATTGGGTTAGGTGCCGGATAACGTAAATCCCAAGCGATGCGATGCACTCCTGCTTTTTCAGGTCCCTTTACCCAACGAACCGCGTTGCCCTCGCTGTCACTGATTAAAATCATGACCGCTGGAGACATTTCACGCCGTTCGTTACGCAGGCTGTCATAACCTGGGAAGGTAACATTTTTTCCCTTTTTACGCAGTGCTTTTTCCGCCTTTTGACGGCTCTCTTTTTGGGTGCTAAATCCTTGTTTTAAATGGTAAGTAAAAGTAGCACCAAAGTTAGGATTGTTACTGTTGTATTCAGCGCTTCCGAGAGTCGGTTCACCTTTTGCCTGACCTGGCTCGTTAGGGACGTACCACCAAGCATCTCTTACCGGAAAAAGGTTGGCATTTTTGCTAAGCGCTCCTGAGGCCATTGTGCGCAGTGGAGTGTAGTCGTCCATGATATAAAAACCACGGCCAAAGGTTGCACCGATGATATCGTTATCTCGTCGCTGAATTTTTACGTCGCGAAATGCAATGGTTGGTGCCCCTGCCATTTTCTGCCAATTTTTACCCCGGTTAAGGGTAAAGTACAAGCCATTCTCTGCACCTAAAATTAGCATATCTTTATTCTTATGGTCTTGCTCTATAGCCCAAACGATAACACCTTTTGGTAGATCACCGGCAATAGACTTCCATGACTTACCATAGTTATTACTTTCAACAACGTAAGGTGAGAAGTCACCCTTTTTATGATTTGATGCTACCGCGAAAACGGTGTCGCTTTCGAAAAGCGATGCTTCAACATCATTGATAAATGCAGTGGAAGGAATATTGCCAAGTTTGCGCGATTTAGACCAATTAGTACCACCATCTTTACTCGACTGGATTATGCCATCGTCGGTGCCGGCGTAAATAATACCTTCGACTACCGGGGACTCTGACAATGCCGTGGTCGTGTTATATTGAGACATAGCATAAGTATCATACAGCGCATCAACCGACCAAACTCGGTCATCGGTCATTTTCAACTCGTAACGATTTTGATTACGCGTTAAGTCCGGCGATATCGATTTCCAGCTATTACCTCGATCATCGCTAGCCCAAACCCGTTGTGAACCATAATAGATTCGATCGGGTTTGTGTGGACTAACTAGCAAAGGACTATCCCAATTCCAACGTTCGGGCGCATCACCTTGGTTTGCCATAGGCGCAATATAAATACCTTGCTCCGTCTTTTTATCTACGCGCATTAAGCTTGCTACCTGCCACATCATATACATGGTATTTTGATCGGTAGGATGAAATTCAACACCGTAACCATCTGCACCAAGCGGCACATACCAATCTTGATTTCTAACCCCCTCGGTATTTAATGTACGGCTTGGACCATAAACCGTACCAAGGTCTTGTGCACCACCTAAAATATTATAGAAAGGTGAAGCGTTATCGACTGCGACTTTATAAAATTGAGAAATGGGCAAATTATTAAAGTGCCGGTAGGTAACACCTTGATCAAAGGTTTCATAAAGCCCTGCATCGGAGCCAACCAAAAAGTGATTATCATTATTTGGGTCAATCCACATCGCATGATTATCGCTGTGTTTTTCGCGGCCAGTACCAACAATGTTAAATGACTTTCCGCTATCTCTACTTCGATGCAAGAAAACATCCATTTGGTAGACTAAGTTAGCGTCGCTTTGTGATGCTTCTATTTCTTGGTAATAATGTGGCCCGGTGCCCCCAGAGACATAACTATTCAGCTTTTCAAAACTCTCGCCTTTATCGGTTGATTTGTAGAAACCTCTTTCACGTTGATCGGCTTCAATGGTTGCAAAAACAATATTCGGATCAGCATTAGTTACAGCTAGACCAATCTTACCGATATCCCCCGCCGGCAATCCGCTGGATTTTTTTGCCCAAGTATTTCCGCTATCCGTCGACTTGTAAATACCCGAAGATGGGCCGCCGGCATGTAATGCCCAAGTTGAACGACGACGCTGGTAGGCCGCTGCATAAATCATGGAATTTGAACCAGGGGCAAACTCTAGATCAGTAACGCCAGTATTTTTATCAATTTTAAGAACCTGCTTCCAGCTTTTACCGCCATCCACCGTTTTATACACACCACGGTCGCCACCGGCTGACCACAAAGGCCCCTCCGAGGCTACGTAAACAATATTGCTATCTTTGGGATCAATCAAGAATTTCGATATATGCTGACTGTTTGTTAATCCCATATTGGTCCAAGACTTTCCACCATCTAAACTTTTATAAACACCATCTCCCCAAGCAACGTGGCGGCCCGAAACGTTTTCACCGGTGCCAACCCAAATGACATCGGGATTGATAGGGTCAATAGCAACGGTTCCAATCGAATAAGATTTCTGCTCATCAAACAATGGAGTAAAAGTTGTTCCCGCATTGGTTGTTTTCCACACGCCTCCGGAGCCAACGGCGATATACCAAATACTACTTTTAGTTGGGTGCACGGCGATATCAGCAATTCTGCCACCAAGCTTAGCTGGAACAACTTCGCGAAGTTTTAAACCCAACGAGGCTTTAGCCAATGCTCCTTGAGAACTTGCTGCGGCAACCGAAAAACTAGTTGCAGCAACCGCTAGGGCGAGAACAAATAGCAAAGATAATTTCTTGTCGAAACTAAACATATTTCCATTCCTCTTATTATTTAATCTGAATTCAGATTATTTATTCTTGTAGTTTTGTTAGCACGCTAACACAGTTAAAGTCTCAAAGAAAATGTCTAAGCAATAAGACCTGAGTTTGCTGGTACACACTAGCAAATTGATTTTGCGGTTTTTACGAGAACACTTGTTGATAAAAACAACTTCCCCCTCATGAAGTATGCATCTTGAGGTGGGATGGGTATATAATTTATCGCGACTTAGTAAATTTTTCACTGACCCCATAGACCAACTTAGTTAGCGCAGGCAATACCAGCAAACTTAGTAGTGTAGAGGATATTATGCCGCCGATTACAACGGTCGCTAGTGGACGTTGAACTTCTGCCCCCGCTCCAATATTAAAGGCCATTGGAACGAAGCCTAAACTGGCCACCAGAGCGGTCATTAAAATGGGTCTTAATCGCTGGCTGGCTCCCATTTGTATTGATTCGACAAGCTCAGTTCCCTTTTTTCTAATCGACTGGATAAATGACAGCATAACAACCCCATTAAGAACTGATACGCCCGACAATGCAATAAAGCCTACCGCTGCGGAAATTGATAAAGGCATACCTCTTAGAGTTAAGGCTAGCACCCCGCCTGTTAGGGCAAGTGGAATACCGGTAAAAATAATAACACTATCTCTTAACGAACCAAACGCACTATAAAGCAAGCCAAAGATTAAAAATAACGTAATCGGAACAACAATAGAAAGACGTTTACTGGCGGACTCTAGTTGCTCAAAAGTGCCGCCATACTCTAACCAGTAGCCACTCGGCAATTTCAATTGCTCATTCATAATTTGCTGAGTAGCTTTAATAAAAGATCCTAGATCCTGCCCTTCTACATTAGCTGTTGCAACTATATTGCGTTTACCATTTTGCCGGTTGACCTGATTAGGACCTTCAATTTCACTAACTGTCGCTACTTCTCCTAATGGAACATAGCTTAACTCGGGACTTTTATCTCGAGATAATGCGATAGGAATTCTTGCAATAGCCGCTGGATCTTTACGCACCGATTTATCCATTCTTACCATCAATTTAAAACGCCGATCACCTTCGTAAATTATGCCCGTTTGAATTCCACCTACCGCAGCCTGTACCGTTTGTTGTAAATCACTAACAGTCAAACCAAGTAGCGCCATATGGTCACGCTGTGGTTCGATTGATAGCATAGGTAGCCCTTTCATCTGCTCTACTCGCACATCTTTAGCGCCGTTTACCTGTGCTAATAGTTGACTAGCGCGTTCTCCGTACTCGGCTAAAACATCCAAGTCATCGCCGTAAATACGAACCGCTACATCCGATCGAACACCTGCAATTAATTCGTTGAATCTCATTTCAATCGGCTGAGTAAACTCATATTTATTGCCGGGAACTGCTTCCACGAGTTCTCTCAACTCATTTAGAAATTGCTGCTTCGTTTTACTAGGATTACTCCATAACTCTCTTGGTTTTAAAATGATAATCGTATCTGCAACACTCGGCGGCATCGGGTCGGTAGCAATTTCCGGCGTACCGATTTTTGCGAAAACTCTCTCAACTTCATCTAGCTCCTTAATAACATTACCTAGTTGAATCTGCATGCCTACCGCTTGCTCTAGTCCCGTGCCCGGTATTCTAAGGGCATGCAGTGCGATATCATGTTCATCTAATTGCGGCAAGAATTCGGAACCGAGTTTTGTCGCTTGGTAGCTACTAATAACAACCATAATGGTAGCAAATGAAACCAAAACTACCGGGCGTTTAATACTAAACGATAACAGAGGTAAATAGAGGCGGCGCGCATTCGACATTAACCAATTTTCTTTTTCATTCATTTGTCCTTTTACAAATAATGCGATTGCAGCTGGGATGAATGTGACGGAAAATAATAACGCTCCAACTAGCGCTGCAATAACGGTAAATGCCATTGGTTGAAACATTTTTCCTTCAATACCACTAAGCATTAAAATAGGAATATAAACCAAAATAATAATAAGCACACCAAACACCGCGGGCTGAAAAACTTCCGTTGTACTATTTCGTACCACAACTAAACGCTCACTTAACGAAAGGTCTCTTGCCAGCTGCTGTCGCTGCTCTCCTAATCGTCTAATAGCATTCTCTACGACTATGACGGCGCCATCAATAATAATACCGAAATCGATCGCCCCTAAGCTCATTAGATTGCCGGATACTTTATTCGCAGCCATACCGGTAATTGCAAATAACATGCTTAACGGAATAACCAGTGCCGTAATTAATGCCGCCCTGATGTTCCCTAACAACACGAACAATACAACGATAACTAATAATGCCCCTTCCAAGAGATTTTTCTCGACCGTAGCTATCGTTTTATCAACTAACGAAGTTCGGTTGTAAACAGCTTCCGCAACAACACCTTGCGGAAGGCTTAAGTTAACCTGTACTAACTTTTCTGCAACATTTTTTGCAACCGCTCGACTGTTTTCGCCAAGTAACATAAACGCTGTGCCTAGCACTGTTTCCTTGCCGTTTTGGGTCGCTGCGCCTGTTCGCAATTGCTTACCTAGTTCAACCCTGGCGACATCTTTAATACGAACCGGTGCGTCATCTCGTTTAGCGACCACGGTATTTGCGATGGCGCTAATACTTTGTAACTGACCGGGCGAGCGAACCAACCATTGTTCACCATTTCTTTCGATATAACCGGCACCGGCGTTGCGGTTGTTATTTTCTAACGCAGCAATCACATCATCTAAGGTAATTTTGTAGGCAAGTAACTTTCCTGACTCTGGTGTTACTTGATACTCTCGCTCAAACCCACCGACGCTGTTTATTTCGGTTACGCCATTAACTTTGACTAATTGTGGTCGAATTATCCAATCTTGAATGGTGCGTAAGTCTTCCGCATTGTAGGGTTCACCGTTGGCCTTTACAGCTTTCTCATCCGCGTAAATACTATACGTAAAAATCTCCCCTAATCCGCTCGCAATTGGGCCAAGCTCTGGCTTTATTGCCGAAGGTAAATCACTGCTAATTGAATTAAGACGCTCACTGATTTGTTGCCGCGCCCAATAAATATCAGTGCCGTCATTAAACACAACAGTAACCTGCGACAACCCATATCTTGAAATAGAACGGGTATAGTCCATGTCAGGTATACCTGCCATAGCATTTTCAACCACGTAAGTAATCCTTTGCTCAGATTCGAGTGGCGAGTACCCTTCGGCTTGCGAATTAATTTGCACTTGTACATTAGTAATGTCAGGTACTGCGTCGATAGGAAGCTTATACGCGTTATAAACACCGAGCACCGCAATCAAAGCCGTTGCAATCAGTATTAACCAGCGCTTTTCTATAGAAAAGGCTATCAAATAATTCATCATGATTTCCTCTCCTAATGATCGTGGCTCGCGCCATCTTTTAAGACTTCTGCTTTTAGTAAAAAGCTGTTTTCAGTCACATACTCTGTACCAGGTGCAATACCACTAATCACCTCAATATATTCACCATCTCTCGCCCCTAATTCGACCATTCGAACTTCGAAAACATTTCCAAATTTAGCAAAAACAACGGGCATGTTTCTAAATGACTGAATAGCTGTCGCTTTCACAGCCATATCAACCCGCCTTTTCTCAATATCCACATCAGCTTTAATATGCATACCAGGACGCCAGTGACCATCTTCATTGCTAATAACCGCTCGAGCTCTAGCGATATGGCCACCGGTCATTTTGGGTGCTATATAGGATATTTTTGATTTGACTTCTAGATGGTGATGTAAATCATAGACATTAACTTCCTGCCCAATAGCCAATCGTTCAATATTTTCAGGAAATGCAGAAAGATCGATCCATACTGTAGACAGGTCATTGAGTTCAACGATGGCCGTCTCATCGATTCGTTCACCGCGGTTCACAAACACCTCGGTAATTTCTCCCTCAGATGGACTATTTAGATAATAATCCTGCAACGTTTCAGAGTTTGTTAATATCGCTAATCTTTGTCCTCGTGTAACCTTTTCTCCAACTTTCACATAAATGCTTTTTACCAAGCCGGGATAAGCGGCATGTAGCTGAAACTTCCTGTCATTAGCAATAGCGACAACACCAAATAAAGTATCGCTAAAGGTCAACTCCTTAGCAGTTACCGATTCCGTTTTAATTGATGAGAGTTGTATTAATCGCTCGCTTATCTCAGCACGCCCCTCATGATTTTGGTACTCCCAGTTATAACCCTTACCTTGGTAATTAGCGCTTATAACTACATCAAATGAATGCGGTTCAACCACCTCTTTATTGCCTACTAAATAATCGGCCTCCGCCACAAAGCTAATATTGTCCTGCGCACCACCTAATCGTTTTAAAACAACTTTGGCATCTAATTGCTTTGGTTCAAGTGGCTTACCATTGTAATAAGCGTATAAACGCATCTCCGGTGGAATGCCTTGTTCAAAAATAGTAACTTCTATTGCCAGACCGTTTTGTTCAACAAGTTTACCGCCATGCGGCCCTTTGGCTTCTTCGTGCTGCTGATGTTCATCTGCTCCGTGGCTTCCGGAAGCGACTGCTAAATTGCTGCTACCAACAAATAGACTTGTTATTAGTCCAATAAATATTAATTCCTTCATGGGCGTTCACCTTCATTTAAAGCGTCTAGTTGTTTAGTTTCTGGTTGTTTGGTTTCTAGTTGTTGGGTTTCAGTGGCTAACGAGCGTCCGACAACGCGTTCCAATTCGACATATTGGTTGAATATATGAATTCGTAACTCCGCTATTTTAAGCTGGATAGAAAATAATTCTGATTGTGCATCTATCCATTGTAAGACACTGTAATGGCCGACTCGAAAGCCCTTTTCAGTCTCCGCCAAAAGCCGTTGCGCCTGAGGCAAAAGATGTGTCTCGGCCATGTTGTGTTGCTGCGTTAAACTTAATAGTCTGTGTCTTGAGTTTAACATTGTTAATTTAAGTGACCGTTTGATGCTACCTAATTGCATTTCTGACTGTTCAAGCTGCATACGTGCAGCCTTAATTCTCCCTCGGTTAGGATTCTTAAACGCAAGGGGCATTGAGAATGAAAAGTTTAATGACTGGTCACTGCTTTGTTGATGCTGTTTAATTCCAATAGCAAAGTCTAGATTCCCAGCACCATTAGACTGAGCAAGTAACAATCGTGAGTCAGCTACCCGCTGCTGCGCTAATTGCAATTGATATCTAGGAAGTTCGGATATCACTTCTATTAATAGTTTGCGCGAAGGGATCGCCGGTAACGCAATCATGCTACCAGAAACGGACTCAAATTCGGGCTCTGACACCCACATCGCTGACAAACGTTTTTGTGCAATTTCTAACTCACTAGTCAGCTTCATTTCTTGCATCTTTGAATGACCAACACGCAAACGCATTTTAGATACATCGGCCTGTTTAGCGGCTCCGGCCTTAGCCCGTTGTTGTATTGCTGTAAGCGCTTTTTGTTCGATTTCCATTCGCTTAGCTATTAAGCTCAACTTTTCTTGAATAAGAATATTCTTAAAAAATCGACGACTCGTTTCGGCCAAAATATCAAGCCTTGAAATTTGATATTCTTGCTTTAGATAATTCGTTTTATCTGATGCAAACTGCTTCCGGCTTAGTTGTTTATTTCCAAGTTCAACTATTTGACCATAAGACAAGCTAATTTCACTGGCGTCAAAACCCTCATAAATACCAGTACCAAGCGAGTTTTCGATCTTAACATCGAAGCGAGCCAAAGGAGTAACTTCGGCTTGTAACTCTAGCGCTTCAGAGCCTCTAATAATTAGCGGATAGAGTTGTAACTCGACGTTGTTTTGTAAGGTTTTCTTTAAAGCCTGTTTTATTGTTAGGCTTGTACCGGCATAGCTAGGCAAGACAAAACAAGACAATGCAATACCAGGTAAAACATAGCGGAATAGTACAAAGTAAAATCTAGTTAAAAATATTAAGCGGTGAACAGTTGTAAAAAACCTAGAAACGCGCCAAAGCGGATAATTCATTTTTATCTCCATGTATACGAATTAGCTCTGTTTGTAGTTAAACAGAGGGATAAAATATCGTGTCAAATGGGAGCTCCATTAGTTTCTAATAGCAACTGTCCCATGACCATTTCGTACTAGCTATTGGGAGGTGGAACTGGAGGGGTATGAGCTAATGAAATCAACAATTTACTATAACTAAATGGCTGCTCTGAGCTTCTAATTTTAAAATAGTCATAATCATCAGATTTGACATAAGCATTTAAGTAAACATGAAAATGTTCGTGATTTTCAATCTCACTATTTTCTTCATTAATTTCCGAATTCAAGTTTGTTTTAAGGACTTCAAGTTGTTTCTGTTGATGTAATTCGGTATCAAAATGAACATGTGGAACGTTATGTGAGTCATGGTCGCTTTCTGTGATATGTACACTCGCCCAAGCGCCATTAAATAGCAGAGGCAGTAAAGTGGACAATACAAAGAGCTTTTTTAGCATTTTGAAACGATTCTCGTTGAGTAGGATGAATAAAACAGCTTAGGATCCTAGCAAAAGAGAGAAGTTTTGCAAGTAAGAAATAGGACCTTTATCCAATGTAATTAAGGCTAAACATCAAACCTTTGTTAGCTATGTTCAGGTTCACTCACTGATAATACTTTCTCGAACCTATTTCGGTTCAAACTGACGGGACAAAAGCTCAGCCTGACTTAGTTAATTAGCCAGTTTGTGATTTTAATGCAGATTATGTTCTTTTTTGCAGATTATTAGACGATAACTATCGTTTTGCTCCCACCCTCAACTAGGAATCGCATACTTGCCGAATACGCTCAGCGGGCACAAACAATTGTTCTAATAGGTACTTTTTGAAGCTATCGGGGTAAGGCTGATCTTGAGCCGCTTTATTCATACACAATAACCAGGCATCCCTTTCTTTCGATTCAACCGCAAGATGTCGGTGAACTTGCGGAATGCTGATCGGTTGATATTTTTGAGAATATAACCGTGGACCGCCTAACCAACCAGACAGAAATAAGGTTAATTTATCTTTAGAGAGGGTGAGATCGCTTGGATGCATTTTACGGATTATTTTAGCCTCCGGTAACCTATCCATATAGTCATAAAAAGCTGAGACAAGCTTTGTTATCCCTTCTAGTTGACCTGCTGCCTGATAGGACGCATCCTCAACCCCATAAACGGGTTGCTGTGTTTCGTTATTTGAATCTGTCATTGAGTAACCTATTTACGTTTTCGATAGGTGAAAAATGGGACAATCTTATTGCGACAATCTTATTCCGAGTGCAGCTTAACTGGAAAACTTTCCATCAAGAACGGTTAAAACTTGCGGCGGAACGAACTCAGTTACATTACCACCCATAGACGCTACTTCCCTCACAAGGGTTGATGAAATATAAGAATATTTTTCCGATGGTGTAAGAAATAGACTTTCTAAATCCGGCGATAAATGGCGATTCATATTGGCAAGTTGAAACTCATACTCAAAATCAGAGACGGCTCTGAGACCACGTAATAGCACATTTGCATTTTTTTCTTTCGCCAGATCGACTAATAAGCCGCTAAATCCGCAGACTTCTATTCTAGTGTTATGTGCTACAACATCCTTAACGAGTTGAACTCGTTCCTCGACATTAAACATCGGATTCTTACCAGCACTTGCTGCAACAGCGACAATGACTCGGTCAAATAGTTTAGCAGCTCTTTCAATAAGGTCGAGGTGTCCATTAGTGATTGGATCGAATGTTCCTGGATATAAAACAATATTGCTCATAAACGTCGCCTAAGTCAGTTCTTAAAAAGTTAAGTTATTAGTACAGTCATCTTATTAGCGGACCAATTTTACCAAATCATTTTACTCTATAAAAAGAGGTTACTTGATCAAAAAATTTATTTTATCAAAGCACTTACGTTTGCAAACCCTTCACAAATTCAAATCGTTTGGAAGTTTGCCATTCAAATCCACTGCAAGCTGGCTTACTAGTTTAGCAGTAATTGCATATATCGTTAACTGTGGATTTACTCCCAAACTAGTTGGGAAAATAGACCCATCTAGAATGCTTAAACGGCCTAATTGGTGGTGCCGGCCGGCACTAGTTACAACAGAGGTTTTCTCATCGCTCCCCATAGCGCAGCCCCCCATCACGTGCGCGCTCATGATTTGCCAACGTAATTCTTTGACCGTTAGTCCTTCGATGGCGCGCTTGGCACTGGCCCAGCTTGTCTCTAATTTTGCATCCATATGTAAAGGCATCACTTTTTCTGCGCCGGCAGCAAACTGTAGCTCGGTCATCGATAACATAGCGTGTTTTAACCCGCGCCATAACGCGGGTGATATTTTATAATCCAACAAAGGATAACCAAAAGAATCGAGTTCAACTTGACCGCCGCGACTATCTTCGTTAAATCCATCTCTTAATAATGCTAAGTTCGCCTGATAGAAAGCAAAGTCTTTCATTAACTGCCGATGCTGATCGCCGTGTCGCGTTAGCAATGTCGAAGATAATACGGGATGCATTGGAGGAACTTCAATTTTATACCCTAACTCACCGGTGACTCCGTCTCGCCATAAAAACTGATCGCTGTAGATGCTTTGCGGTGCCCCACTATAAGCTTCGACCGATTCTTGCATTTTTGCAATTGAAGCAGTAACCGGATGCAAGAATGTTCGCGCCCCGACATTTTTATAGGGGTCAATATTTGATGGGTTATTAAGGTTATTTGCCTTACTGCGCAACAAAACCGCCGGGCTACCTATTGCACCCGCCGACAAAACCACGTGCTTAGCACTTATTTTAGATACATTGAGCTTTGCTAGTTGTCCGTTTTGGTTCATTGCCGAAAGCCAAACACCTTTGACTTGGTCACCTTCAATGATTAACGATTCCGCTCGCGCCCTTGTTATTAATTGTGCCCCTAGTTCAGCCGCCGCTGGTAAGGTAGTAACCAACATTGACTGCTTTGCATTCAGTGGGCACCCCATGCCACAGTAACCAAGGTTGGCACAGCCGTGAACATTGCGAGGAATAATCGCATGTTTCCAACCAAGACGCTCGGCTCCATGGGCTAACAGTTGATTGTTTCTATTAGCCGGCACTGCCCAAGGGCTAATGTGTAGCCGTCTCTCAACCCAATCAAACCAAGGGCTTAGTTGGTTAGGCGTTAAACCATCGATAGCAAATTTTTTGTTCCAGAAATCTAGTGTGTTAACGGGGGTTCTAAAACTTGACGTCCAATTAACCGTAGTCGACCCGCCTACCGCACGCCCTTGTAGAATTTGAATCGCCTTGTCTTTGGTTTGTCGACCAGCGACCTCTTGATACAAATCAGCATAAGCTTGCTTTTCATTCATTTTAAAATCGCTGGCAGTTCTTAACGGTCCTTCTTCGACAATTAAGACTTTTAACCCCGATCTTGCTAATATTTCTGCGGAAACCCCGCCACCCGCTCCACTGCCAACAATCACTACATCACATTCGATTTCGGCCAAAGGAGAATCAACAGCATAGTTAATGACAGAATCGGTGAGATTAAATTGGTTAGTCATCACGAGATATCTCTTTTAGATTTGCAGGCAGCGAATGATTTGCTATTAATTTGTTTTCGCTCGCTAACTTTATCAACTTTGCTAGAAGATTTTTGACTTGAAAGGTTAAGAGCAAATTGTGGTGGTCCAGCATATCCAATGGAACTCCAAGTTGAGGCTTCTGCATAAAAAGAACCTATTACTAACTTATGAAGTCCGCGGTATGCGATCTGCAATAACGTTAAATAACTTTCTCGCCACTCGTTCAAGAATTCATCGATAGAATTTACTGCAGCTGATTGCCAGTCTAACCACACACGGGCCACCAATAACCGTCCTGTCATTGAGGCTAATAGGTCCAGTAATTCTCGAAGCTCTTGTTGTGTTGATTGGGAAAGTAGAGCGATGGCAGAATCTATATTTTGTATGACTATGGAAATATTGACTGCCGTTACAATAGCGCCATTATCTTTATGTTGTTTTTTTGTTTTCTCAGCACTTTTATCGTTTTCGTCAGTTTCATTAATAGACAATTCTGAACTCAAGAAAACCGGAACCAGCACTTGCAATACCATCAAATCGTTTTGATTCAAAAACTGGTAGTTAAAATTATCATCCGTAGGCATTTCGATATTGTTTTGGCGATACAATTGATAAGCCGTCGTACCACCGAGACCTAGAATAGTCACACCTAATGCACTTCTAATAAAATTTCTTCTGTTCATAGTCGACTTCTATTTAAGTTCGGTTATTACCGTCGCTTTGATTCAGCCCCTGCTAATTCATCGGTTCTGATTTATCCGCTTGAATTACTATTATTCCAATTCAAAGCGCTCTTGTATCGAAAGCTCTTGTATCGAGAGCTCTTGTATCGAAAGCTATTGTATCGAGAGCTATTGTATAGAGAGCTGTTGTATCGAGAGCTCCTATATCCAAATGCTCTTGAAAAGAAAAACGCTTGTCTCGAATGCCTGTCAATTGATTGTTCGTTAGCTGCCCATCACGTAATTAACGTTTTTATTCTAATAATAGCGATTACCATTTTTTAAGAAATTCTGGAATTCTTTGCTCTAAGTAATATTCAGCTCTCCACGGCCACTTGCCATGGACAAAACCAACATGGCCCCCACAGTCGTTTGTTTCAAGAGTTACCGATGGTGGCAATTCGTCGATAGCTGGCAAAACCGATTCGTTCATAAATGGGTCGTCTTTCGATTGAATAATAAGCGTAGGAACTTCAATGTTCGGAACAAACTGATATGACGAAGCTTTTTTGTAATAGTCATCAACATTTTTATAGCCATGTGCCGGTGCGGTAAAGCGATTATCGAAACGTCTGAAATCGGTCAACGAGCTAACTTCATTCGCCGTTGGAAATTTAGTAGAGTGTGCTTGCATGGATGCTTCACCAAACTGGGTGATTTTTTGTCGAACTTTGTTTCTTAGCGTCCGCAATAAAGCAAACTGATACAACTTGGCAAAACCTTTGTTAATCTCAACGGCGCATACATCTAGCATTAAAGGAACACATACCGCTGCCGCCGCTTTTACTGGTGCCTTATTTGCTTGCTCACCCAGCCATTTAAGGAGCACATTACCACCAAGAGAATACCCCACTAAATAGTCGATAGTTATCCCCTTTTTAGAAAGTAAATTTATTACTTCATCTAAGTCATCACTTGCTCCACTATGATAACTTCGTAAAAGTCGATTTGATTCGCCACTACAGCCTCTAAAATGCATCACCAGTATTTGCCAATTATGAGCTTTCGCCGAATCAATCATTCCGCGAATATACGGAGAGTCTACCGAACCTTCTAAGCCATGCAACAACAAAATAGTTGGCCTATCATTCTGTTGATAATAGTCGACATCGATAAAGTCACCGTCTTCAAGATCTAACCGCAAACGTTGCATGGTCGGTAATGCTGGTAATCGGCGTATCAAGCTTCCCCAAAGTGTCTGCAGATGGCGGTTAGCGGACCACCATGAAGGCCTAAACCGATTAGAAATAGATTGCTCAGTGACCTTCATCGTTTACCAGCAGTCGGAACGAGCTTGTTGCCACGCTTTTGCGTAGTGCTTGGGAATTAAATCATCCTTTAAAAAATCCCCATCGGTGACTAGAGGATAAAGTTCCGCATAAGTTTTCACTTCGGTTCCTTGCACTCTTTGATGTATGTGATCCGGAGTAAGTTGCTCGGTACTTTCTAAACCCATAGCTGCTACCAATTCATGCAAGTTTTCAATCATAGATGCATGATAACTAGCGACCCGGTTAGATTTATCTTTTACATCCAACGCTTTATAACGAGCGGGATCTTGCGTTGCGATACCAGTGGGGCATTTATCACTATTACAGTGTCGAGACTGAATGCAGCCAAGCGCAAACATCATTGCCCTAGCGGAGTTAACCGTATCAGCCCCTAATGCTAATAAACGCAGCAAATGAAAAGAAGAGAATGATTTACCTGAAGCAATTATGCGCAATTGCTTCCGCAAGCCACAACCTATGAGCAGGTTGTTGACGAATACTAAACCATCTTTTAGCGGCATTCCGACTGAGTTAGTCAGCTCTACCGGTGCGGCTCCCGTTCCACCTTCACTGCCATCGATAGTAATAAAATCAGGTAAAATATTGCTTTCAAGCATTGCTTTACAAATAGCCATAAATTCTTTTGGGTTACCAATACATAGCTTAAACCCGACTGGCTTACCACCGGATAGCTCTCTCAATTGCGCTACAAATTCCAACAACCCTTGCGGTGATGAAAAAGCACTATGAGCGGCAGGCGAAATTACGTCTTTCCCCATGGGGACATGGCGTATTTTTGCGATTTCTTCGGTCAGCTTAACGGCCGGTAAGATTCCCCCGTGGCCCGGCTTAGCGCCCTGCGAGAGTTTTATTTCTATCATTTTTACATTGTCGAGAGTCGATTTTTGTTGGAATAAGGTCGCATCAAACTGGCCTTGCTGATCTCGGCAGCCAAAATACCCAGTACCAATTTGCCAAATAATATCGCCTCCGGGTTCCAGATGATATGGGCTTAAACCGCCTTCGCCGGTATTATGCGCAAAACCACCTTTCTTAGCCCCAATGTTCAACGCCTTTATTGCGTTTTGACTGAGTGAGCCAAAACTCATGGCAGAAATATTAAGCGCCGACATTTGATAGGGTTTTGTGCCATGGATATCACCGAACATCACGCTTGACTGAACGTGATGCGAATCTTTAGGTGAAAGTGAGTGATGAACCCATTCGTAACCGTTACGATAAACGTCAAAAATAGTACCAAAGGGTCTTGTATCCCTTACACCTTTTGCACGCTGATAAATTAGCGAACGAAACTCTCTGCTTACCGGCATTCCATTGGTATCTGATTCCACAAAATACTGTTGAATCTCCGGACGAAATGACTCTAACAAAAACCGCAGGTGACCAACTACAGGATAAAGCCTTAGTACCGTGTGGCGCTTTTGCAACATATCATGAACACCCAGCAACGCCAGAGGCGCAAGGATTAAAAACACATAATAAAATGGCTGCCAATATATACCGATAGACACGGTCATAATCGTTAGCAATGAAACCGAGAGAATAAAGAGTTGTTTTGGTTGCATTAGCTTGTTGTCCCTTTAAGTGCATAACCGATAAGAAACTCAAAATTGAGTTTTTAGATTATTTACGCATATTAACGCCTTTAGATAATTGTTTAAACAATACCATTTGACTAATTATTTGCTCAATAGCTAGAAAAACCTTCCGTTTGTCGGCATTAGCTCTCAGTTTTACTAAAAAACAGGGGTTTTTTAGTAGCAACTGCTAAAATTGAAGGAACTCTTTTCATATATCGACCATAAGAAGTCGACATAAGTGAGAATTTAGTCTAACTTTAGCCTAGAACCTTTTGTTTTTAGTGTGTTTTTTATGTTTCTGGATTGAAAATGAGGCACTAATTAGGTAGTCTAATTGTTAATTTATGAAAAATTTTATCTTTAATTGAGTTAAACAGCGTTTCCCTGTGCTGAACTCGGTATCAAATCTCCGGAGATTTTTGTGATGGATTGGTTAAAAAAAGTATCCTCGTCTTTTAAAGGCATTAACGTCATTGCCAGCTTTTTGATGCTCGCGGTGCTCAGTGCATGTGGCGGTTCTGACAGTGGTTTTGTTGACAACGGTTCAGGAACCGGCGGCGGTGGTACTACTAATATCACAACAGTGACGCTTAGCATTTCTAACGCCAGTGTAGATGCTGCCAATCCCGCCAATGTTACTGCGACGGTTGCAGACAATAACGGTCCAATTTCTGGAGTTGTTGTCACCTTTACAACAACGCTTGGAGTTCTTGACCCGACTTCTGGGACAGCACTAACGGATGCTAACGGACAAGCAGTGATTGAAATCCATCCTGGTGATGTTGAAGGTGCCGGCGAAATAACCGGTTCTATTAGCTCTGGTGAAGCTGGCAGAGTTGGCTTTTCATCCGCTGGTGATGGAACGGCAATTGCTGGCAAAGTTTTAACTATCAGTTCGAGTACAGTCACTATTAGCTCAGCAACTCCGGCCACACTGACGGTAACAGTTACCGATGGTGGCGTTGCGGTTGCAGGTGAAGTAATCACTTTTTCAACCTCATTAGGTGTTTTAGACCCGGCATCTGGAACAGCATTAACAAACGCTTCAGGACAAGCTCAAATTTCATTAGCGGCCGGTACAGAAGAAGGTGCAGGCCTTGTTACAGCGACAGCTTCTAGCGGCGAGTCCACCTTTATCGGTTTTGAAACCGCTGGTGATGGCTCGATTGCAGGGGGCAGAGCGTTGGTAGTAAGCATAGACAATAATTCTGTTGATGCAGCTAACCCTCGAACAGTGACCGCGATAGTAACCGATGACGGCACACCAGTAGCTAACGAAGTGGTAACTTTTACATCCACGCTAGGTGTCCTTGACCCAATTTCTGGAACAGCGCTTACTGACGCCGCTGGTACCGCAACTATCACGCTAGCAGCTGGTACCGTTGAAGGTGCTGGTGTAGTGCAGGCAACACTTGCAACCGGTGAAGTCAACAATGTCGGATTTACTACTGCCGGCGACGGTACTAGCTTAGGTGGACGCTCGCTGGTTATTACAATTGATAACCCGTTTGTTGATTCCGCTAACCCTCGAAATGTCACCGCCACTTTATTAGACGCTGGCACGCCAGTTGCGAATGAAGTTGTCACTTTTACAACCACACTAGGCGTACTTGACCCATTATCTGGAACGGCTCTAACTGATGCCGCAGGTCAGGCAGTTATTGTTCTAGCCGCCGGTACAGTAGAAGGTGCAGGTGTTGTAACCGCTACCGTTGCCACCGGTGAAGCTGACACCCTCGGTTTTAATACCGCTGGAGACGGAACGGATTTAGGTGGACGGTCGTTAGTGGTTACCGTCGATAACCCTTCTGTAGATGCTGCAAACCCAAGAACATTAACCGCAACCCTCTTAGATGCTGGTACGCCAGTTGCCAATGAGGTAGTCACATTTACCACGTCACTCGGTGTACTTGATCCGTTATCAGGTACTGCTTTAACTGATGCCGCAGGTCAAGCGACCATTACTTTAGCTGCCGGCACGGTTGAAGGTGCTGGCGTTGCGACAGCTACCGTTGCCACCGGTGAAGCGGATACTTTAGGATTTAGCTCGGCAGGTGATGGTACTAACATAGGAGGACGTTCATTAGTCGTCACCATAGATAATCCGTCCGTTGACGACGCTAACCCTAGAACGGTAACAGCCACTCTGTTGGACGCGGGTACTCCTGTCGCCAATGAGGTCGTTACGTTTACCACTTCTCTAGGTATATTAGATCCTACTTCGGGAACCGCATTAACTGACGCAGCTGGACAAGCGACCATCACGCTTGAAGCAGGTACGGTTGAAGGTGCTGGTGTTGTTACAGCGACTGTGGCCACCGGTGAAGCAGATACACTTGGCTTTAATACTGCGGGCGACGGACCTGTAAGTGGTTCACTATCCTTAGCCATCGCTATCGATAACCCTGCTGTTGACGACGCAAACCCGAGAACGTTAACTGCCACTTTATTGGACGGCGGTGTACCAGTTGCCAATGAAGTCGTAACCTTTACGGCAACCCTTGGTGCATTGGACCCAGCCTCTGGAACGGCATTAACCGATGCCGCAGGCCAAGCGACCATTACCTTAACCGCTGGAAGTATTGCAGGCGCCGGCGTCGCGACAGCAACCATTTCAACCGGTGAAGCTGACTCACTTGGTTACTCAAGTGCTGGTGATTCAACACCAGTGGGAACTCGTTCCTTGAACATTACTATCGATAACCCAGCAGTTGATGCCGCTAATCCGCGTACATTGACAGCCACCTTACTAGAAAGCGGTAGCCCGGTAGCCAATGAAGTCATTACCTTTACTTCAACCTTAGGTACCTTAAATCCTGCTTCTGGAACCGCACTAACCGATGCTGCCGGTCAAGCAACAATGACGTTATTAGCTGGCAATGTAGAAGGTGCCGGTGTAGCCACCGCAACCGTAGCGACTGGCGAAACTGATAATCTAGGCTTTTCTACCGCGGGCGATGGCGCAGGAACTGGAATTACAGTGACGTTAGAATTGACGGACACCAATGGTGCTATTCTTGATCCTCGTCAAATTAGTACCACGACACCAGGTAGAGTAGAAGCGACGGTCACTGGAATAACACAGCCTGTCATAGTCACCTTTAGTACTGACCTTGGTAGCATCCCTGTACCTACCGCAATTACTGATGCTGGAAATGTTGCAACGGTTGATATCTTTGCGGCTAATTCATTAGGTGCTGGTACTATTACCGGTAGCTTGGTCACCGGCGAAACCGGTAATCTGGTGTTTTCTATAGGAACCTCATCTCTTGGCATTGGTACTTCGGTATTGGTAGCCGGTGTTCCTGATGATGCGATCGAAGTACCTGGAGCCGCCATTTCAGCAGGCGGTACAGCGTCGCTATCAGTAACCATTTGGGATACTTCAACTAACCCGGCTACGGTATTTACCGATGCAGTCGATGTTAGCTTTAGCTCTGCTTGTAGCAACTTAGCGTCACCTACTGCGCAAATTGACTCACCGGTAACTACGATTAATGGTATTGCCAACAGCACCTATCTAGCACAAGGTTGTGAAGGTGACGACATAGTCACCGCAACTGCAAATGCTGGTGGTGTAGTTCTTTCTGCAACAGGCACTGTAACCATTAACACGGCGGCGGCGAGCAACATTGAATTTGTGTCAGCGACCCCTGAAAATATTAGTTTAAAAGGTGTCGGTGGAACCGAAAGTTCTACGGTCGTTTTCCGAGTGTTAGATTCAAACGGAATTCCAGTAAGTAACCAAGATATTGACTTTAGCCTTAGTACTGATGTCGGTGGAATCGCTCTTAGTCCGGTAAGCGCAACCACTAACCTGCAAGGAGAAGTTCAGACGGTCGTTAACTCAGGCACCGTCCATACTTCAGTTAGGGTAAAAGCATCAATTAACGGCAGTAGCCCGGAAATATTTACTCAATCTAACCTGCTGGTTATTTCGACGGGTATTCCTGATCAAGATAGCTTTAGCCTTTCAGCGTCAGTATTCAATCCTGAAGGATGGAATTTGGACGGCGAAGAAGTGTCAATTACAGCGAGACTAGCAGATGCGTTCAATAACCCTGCTCCTGATGGAACGGCGGTAACCTTTACCACTGAAGGTGGTTCTATAGAACCATCCTGTGTAACCACAGCAGGTGTTTGTTCGGTGACTTGGACCAGTCAAAATCCTCGTCCAGAAGGGCAAGTGTTGGGCTTAGTTAATGACGGACCAACCGTCATCACTGGCACCATCGATATTGGAAACGGAATAGACTTCACCACTAACACGATTAGCTTCTCTGTCGCGGCGGGTGGCGCATCAGATACAATTCTGTTAAATAGCAACTTTACCTCAAAGGCGACCTTGTTAGCGGCTATTGAGGCGCAGATAATCAATAGTACAGTTCTTGTAGGCTCTGGAAAAGATGATTTCCTTGAGTTGATTTCAACCGATAACGAAGATATTACCATTGCCAATATCGCGACGGGTTCAGGCGTAACGGCCGATGAGATTGTCGGTATTGCTGATGGCACAACTTACTACAACGACCTGTTAACCTTCTCTGGCACTGTTGATATCAACGGCGGAATCGATTTTACAACCAACGATATCGCGTTCGATATTACGACCACAGACGGAACCGATAGCGTGACGATCAATTCTAATCATGCTAGCGGTACAGCAATCGTGAACGATATTAACGGCCAGCTTCTGAATTCTTCAGTGGTAGTACTGGAAGATGCCAGTAGCGGTGTGTTGGTGGTAACTTCACCTACACGTCTTACTGTTAACTTTGTTGATAATGGTGGTACGGCAACGGCCCTCTCTCAATTAGGAATCGCCGATGGCAATCGATTCCCAAGCCGCGTTAATAGTGCGTCACCGCAAACGGTTAAGTTTATGGGCCAAAAATACGGAGGGCGGGCAACAATTACCGCCACCGCGATAGGCGAAGAATCATTCCCTGATCTGAATGGTAACGGTGTTTTTGATGCTAGCGAACAAAACGCATTCTTAGGAAATGCAGGAGAATCTGGAACTGATGTAAATGGTGTTCCATATGACCTTAAAGAAATGTTCGTCGACCATAATGAGGATGGAATTTATAACCCTCAATCGGTAGTAGGTAATGCCAACGGTGAAACCGGTGGCGAAATAGAAACCTTTGAGGACTTCGATGTTGACGGGGTGTTTGATGTTGAAGATGGTCTCTATAATGGTTCACTTTGTGGAGATACTCCTGCTAATTGCTCAGCGACTCAATCAATCAATGTACGTGGTGAGTTGGTATTAGTGATGTCAGGCAGCAACCCTAGGTTTGTCACCAATGTACCGACTAGTGGAACTTTGTCAATTACTGGAGACGGCACAGCGGCCGCCTCAGTTACCATCGCCGATTTACATAATCAACCAATGCCAGCTGGTTCAACTATCGAATTTGTAGCTTCAGTAGGTTCAATCGTTGGCCCTGACTCTTTTACATGGCCAAGTACCAACAGAAATGGCGGTCTTAGCTTTGGTGTAACTGTGAAAGGGGTAGCTTCACAAACTTTGTCTGGCCCGCTTCTCGTTACAGTTACAACACCTAGTGGTGTTGTGACGTCATACACAGTAGCGACAATCAGCATAACTCCGTAGCAAGTTCAGCGTGTCCCGTCCTAAAATATGTTGACGGTTTTAATAGAAAGCCTGCTGAGTTATCAGTGGGCTTTTTTGTGTATCTCATTCGGTGTTTTCATTCCTAGGCTCAGGTGAGGTCGATAATAATTATACGCATAGATCGACTCGTCTAAAACCTTTTGCAATGTTTCTCTATCTTGGTACTTTTGCAATAA
>CAJQOL010000040.1 GCA_905479925.1 uncultured Kangiellaceae bacterium
TTTCTAAATCAATAATTGGCTGGTAGTAAAAAAATAATTGGTTTTCTTTTAAGGCCATTTTTAGTTCATGCAGCAAAGAGCGCTCTTCTAAAATACTTTGGTGGATCCTCTCTTCATAAAGCTGAATATTGTTTTTTCCACGGCGTTTTGCGTGATACATTGCATGGTCGGCATTTTTTAGCATGTCTTCAAAAACAGCGACCTTCTCATCTCTAAAACTTATACCGATACTAACCGAAGCTAATATCGGCTCTTCCCGTGTATGGATAGGGGTATTCATAACCTCAAGAATTCGGTTTGAAATGGACATGACCATGGTTTCGTTTTCAAGGTCTTCGAGCAAAATAGCAAATTCATCACCACCGATCCTAGCCAACGTATCGGAGGAGCGAAGTTGTTTTTGCATACGCTCTGCCGCAGTGGCTAATACCTGGTCACCTATTTGATGGCCGAAGTTATCGTTGATTGCTTTAAAGTCATCAAAGTCGATAAACATAACCGCCATATCGGGCTGTGAAGAACGGTTGTAGCGACTAAATGCGTGTTCTAAACGGTCCAAAAATAGGGTCCTGTTGGCTAGACCGGTGACAGAGTCATGAAGTGCTTGATACTGAAGCGCGTTATCCTTATTTTTTTGGTCGATAACAACGCTGACATGTTGGGCCAAAAAGGTTAAAAATTCTTTGTCTGAGTCGTCGAATAAAATGTCTTCATCGTAGCTTTGCAGAGCAATAGCTCCCTGCAGGCTTTCGCTGATTTTAAATGGTACAGCAAGCCAACTATAGACTTTGGGGCCTCGGTTTATTAATTTACCGTTCTTAATACGGTGTTCTAACTCTTTAGCTCGTGCAAGACGAGGTACCTGGTTATTGATAACCTCCGCAATCAAGGTGTTTGCCATATTTTCATGGTCAATACTGGCATCAAACTCACCGCCTCTTTTTTCGTCATGCCAGTAGGGGCAACTGTAGAGCTGATTTTGCGTATCGAATGAAACCACAAAAAATGAACTAGTATTCACCTGCTTTTCGATAATTTTATGAAGCCCTGAGTAAAAATCTTCCGCGCTAGCAGAGTGATAATTTAGTTCGGAAATTAACAGAAAGGTATCGGACAGTGTTTTGGCTTGTTGCAGCGACCGGTAACTGGTATTAAGCTCGTCGATGGTTGAACTGAAAGTGATCTTTGAAGCCAAAACACTGGCTAGTATTTCTAAATAACGTCGATGGAAGTCAGTAAAAAAATCGGTTTCTGGGTTTTCAGAATCTATAACACCTATTAGCTTCTGGTGATAATGAATCGGAACAGCTAACTCAGATAAACGCGCTTGGTCGTCAACGACATAGTCGTCACAAAGCCTAGTATCGTTGATTAATATACTTTCGCATGTGGCGGCCGCTTTACCAACAATTCCCTCGCCAACTTTCAACTTTATAGCGTTCTTTACTTGACGTTTTTTCGGATTTTTAGGACCGTAGGCAGCTTTTTGAACGAGTCTCTGAATTTTAGGCTCGTATAGATATACAACGCAATCAACAAAGTCTAAAGACCTTGTTGTATGTTGTGCGAGATGCCAAGTAGCATCATTGATAGAGTCGCTATGATTAACTTGGCTTACAAAACTTAGCAGTGCGTCTAGCGCTTGCTTAGTTTTTTCCGCTTTTATCGCTTGTTTTTCCAGATCAGACATTGGAATCGCGCTTCCTGCTACTACTGTTCGTCCCATGAAGCATGAAAATGAATGGTTTTTTCCTTTACCCTGCTAACAAATATAGCCCTTAATTGCCTAATAGTCAGCCTAAATTGGCATAAATGGTAATAATTTGTCGCTTTTTGGGCGGTACTGGCCAAGATCCTGATGGTTAAGTTAAAATGTTCATCACTAATAGCTAAATGATTGATTATCTTTGAATATCTCAATTTTTAAAAGCGGAAGCATTTTTCTGCTAACCCCTAAATCTAACGAGCGGTTAGCTGACGTGGCCACTAATATCACTAATGATAATTGGTTTGAAGCTGAGTATTGGAAAGATTCGCAAGCGATTGTTGGTGAATCTAAAGGACGTTTTACTACCTGGTTTGTGCGTGCGCCTTCTAATATAAGTGATAGCATTTGGGTCTTAAGGCACTATTATCGCGGCGGTTTAGTGGCTAAATTAAGTCGAGATAAGTTTTTCTATTTAGGATTAGCGCAAACTAGAGTCTATAAAGAGATTAACTTGCTCGTAAAAATGAGACAACTCGGGTTGCCTGTCCCCGCGCCTGTGGGTGGCCGCGTAACTAAGGGTTGGTTTAATTATCAATGCGATTTGTTAATGGAAAAATTGCAAGCCAGAGACTTAGTGGCGGTGCTTAGTAAGACTGGAATTGACTCGGCAAGTTGGTACCAAATTGGTAAGGTCATTGCAGAGTTTCATCATCATGGTATCGATCATAGTGATTTGAATGCGCATAACATCATGCTCGATGATGCCGGCAAGGTTTGGTTGATTGATTTTGATCGCTGCTCGCAACGAGCATCATCAAAAACATGGCAACAGAAAAATATTGACCGATTAAAACGCTCTTTTGATAAAGAAAAAATGCTACATGAACAATTTTACTTTGATGATAGTAGTTGGCAGCAACTGCTAAAAGGTTACCGTAATAGATAACCTGAACTCGGGATAATTTAACCTTTCCAGCAATGGTAATTTAGCGCCTATCGGCGTTAAACTGGTTGATAATAGCTCGCTATTACTGCACCAGTTTGCATTGTTAGTCACCAAATTAACGTCACTGGCTATAGTATTTAAGAAGCGACGGTAGGAATGGTCGGGCTTTTAAACTGATGGCTTAATTTTATTTGAGTTTTTTAAGGCTTCTTATCCCAAGCTGAGGTTAACTATTTGATCACATTTGATTTTTAAGGCTACCTTATCCCGAGTTCAGGTTAGATAGTCTTAAAGCCAGTTTTAGACGCAGTATAAGCAATCCTATTTGAACTAGCCTTAAACTGTTAGGCCTAGAGAAAACCTACACAATTATTGAAACTACTGCGATTTTTAATCGAAAACTAGTCTCGTTTGGCGGGTGGCAGCATTTGCTCTATGAGAGCGAGGGTCTTTTCGGTTACGCCAGAATTCTGTTCAAATAACCGTTGAGTGTGTTTTGCTTTATCTGCAATTGACTCTGGAGCGAATATCCATTGTTGAAGGGTTTCCTGCAACTGCTGTTGGTTATTAACTAACGTTAGCGCTTTAGCTTGTTTCATTTTTTCAACGATATCAGCAAAGTTATAAAAACTGGCACCCATGATGGTGGGTAAACCACAGGCCGCTGGTTCTAGCGGGTTATGGCCGCCGCGTTCAATAAGACTACCACCAACAAAAGCCATATCAGCGGCGCCAAGCAGTAAAGTCAATTCCCCCATCGTATCACCTATGACAACAGAGTTATCGGAAGTGGGGGGCTGTTCATCACTTCTGTTAACTGATGAAAAACCATAACTCTTGGACTTTTTCTTCAGTTCATCAAACTTCTCAGAATGTCTAGGAACCGCAATAAGCAACAATGAAGGACAAGCCGTTAACAAGGCTTTATGAATATCAAATACAAGGTCAAATTCACCGGGATGAATACTTGCCGCTATCCAACAAGGTCTATCTTTTGACCACTGCTGTTTTAAATGTTTTTGCCGCTCTAATAATTGACTGTCTAATTGAATATCAAATTTTATGTTACCCACTAGGTGCAGGTTATCCGGAGTTGCGCCAAGTGATAAAAAATTGTCTTTGTCAGACTGGTACTGGGCGGCTATTTGGGATATTTGTGCGAAAACCTGTCTAGAGAAAGCAGAGTGCTTCTGATATTTTTTAAGGGATTTTTGCGATAACCTGCCGTTGGCCAAAAGGCTTGGAACAGCAAACTTATTGAGCTGTTTAAGAAAGTTAGGCCATAACTCAGTTTCCATAATAATGCTTAAGCTAGGGGAAGTACGTTTTATAAATCGCTGACAACTTCCGGGCCAATCAATGGGTAAATAGCAGGCTTGTGCCGTTGATAATTGCTGGGAATCAATTAGCTTATTCACTTCACTGCGCCCGGTGGGAGTTGTTGTGCTGATTAGCAACCCGAGCTCAGGGTGATTGTGGGCTATGGCAAGGATCAAAGGTTTGGCGGCTAGTGTTTCGCCGACAGACGCGCAGTGAATATGAATTGCACCGCGACTAATAGAGTGGTCTATTAGCCCTAGGCGTTCTGGCCAGTGCTTTAAGTAGTCACTGTCTTTGCTACCACGAAATAGGAAATACAGCCAAATAAACGGCGTCATTAAATAGAGTAACAACGTATAGCTGGTAAAATTCATAGACGCGTTGAGAGTATGTTTTCGATATCCATTACTTCGATAACTAATGTTTCGGTAACTATTTATTCAATAACTATTTATTCGATATCTATTGCTTCGATATCTATTTTGGTAAGGCAACCTTTGCTTCTTTACTAGCTTTAAAAATTACCAGCTTACCACCAATGGTTTGCACCTTGTTTGACTGTGTTTTTGCAAGAATCTTATCGATAATGTTTTCTTTGTCTTGCTTATCTTCGGCACGAATATTTACTTTGATAAGTTCATGTGCTCCAAGTGCAATTTTTAACTCTTCAATTACCGACTCAGTTAATCCTTTGTCGCCAATCATAACGACTGGTTTAAGGGAGTGAGCTAAGCTTTTTAGGTGTTTAACTTGTGTGTTGGTTAATTTGGCCATATTTAAGGATTCAATTGATTGTTATGTTCTGGATTTTAGCACTCTTTAGCTGAATCTAAGAAAGTAATTCATGTATTATAATGATTTAAACGCCTAGTCATGGCTAATAACAAGAATACAGAGCCTTTATTTGGCTTTTTACACAGAAATTAAAGAATAACAGAGCATCAATTATGGCAAAAAGTAAAAGCAGCAAAGGGTGGCTTAAAGAACACTTTGATGACCATTACGTAAAAATGTCCCAAGAGGACGGCGTGAGGTCGCGGGCCGTTTATAAACTCCAGGAAATGGACCAAAAAGATAAGCTGCTAAAGCCCGGTATCAACGTCGTTGACTTGGGGGCTGCGCCGGGAGGTTGGTCTGAATACGCTGCAAAAAAGGTGGGCAGCAATACCGTTGTTATAGCGACGGATATCTTACCGATGGACCATTTAGAAGGAGTGACTTTTGTTCAAGGGGATTTTAGAGAAGAATCTGTTTTGAATGAAATTTTGGCAAAACTAGAAAATAATCAAGCGGACCTTGTTTTATCAGATATGGCCCCCAATATTAGTGGGGTAGATTCTATTGATCAGCCTTCCTCTATGTATTTAGTGGAGTTAGCCTTAGATTTTGCTCTTCAAACGCTAAACAAAGAAGGGCGTTTTTTGGTTAAAGTCTTCCAAGGTAGCGGGTTTGACGACTATCTAAAAGCGGTAAGAAGTAGTTTTCGAGTGGTTAAAACTCGAAAACCAAAGGCTTCAAGAGCAAGATCTAGAGAGGTTTATATTCTAGCTCAAGGCTTAAAACATTAATAAAGCGCTTAGATGTGGCAACAATAGCTGTTCCATATCGAGTTATCTTACGTATATGTGAATGCCGGTGAAAGTGCGTTTATAACGCTATACTGACATATTGCGATACATAATTTGATTAACGGCTTGACCTATAAAACTGATTTAATAGTTAGAATATTGATTAAACAGCTAAGAAAACCGGTTTCATAGAAATAATACTGGTTTCATTGAAAAAATAGTAAGTTTGGTTTTTCAGGCTTGCGATGCGAATAACGAGGAAACTCCTTTGAACGATACAACAAAACATCTTTTTCTCTGGTTAGTGATAGGTATGGTACTAGTCCTATCATTTAACAAATTTGAAGGAAGTCAAAAGCAAGCTGGAGAAATCGAATTTTCTCAGCTGATGCAGGATATTGACCGCGGTAAAGTGAGAAGCGTTACCGTTGCAGGCTTAAATGCCGAAGCTGAACTTAATAACGGCGACAAAGTGACTATCCAGATCCCTTATGGAGCGCATGAGCAGTTAGCCAACAAAGCCTTAGAAAACCAAATTGCTTTTGCTGGTGATGAGCCAGAAGGTAATAGCGGAATTTTCACCTTTTTCATGTCTTTTGGACCAATTCTGTTGCTTATTGGCGTTTGGATTTATTTCATGCGACAGATGCAAGGTGGCGGTAAAGGCGGTGCGATGAGCTTTGGTAAAAGTAAAGCCAGATTACTGAGTGAAGACCAAATAAAAACTACTTTTGCTGATGTTGCGGGCTGTGAAGAAGCAAAGGAAGAAGTTTCTGAGTTGGTAGACTTTTTAAAAGAGCCGAGCAAATTCCAGAAACTAGGTGGCCAAATCCCAAGAGGTATCTTGATGGTGGGACCTCCAGGAACCGGTAAAACGTTGCTTGCAAAAGCTATTTCAGGTGAAGCAAAAGTACCCTTCTTTACCATATCAGGATCAGATTTTGTTGAAATGTTTGTTGGTGTCGGTGCCTCTAGAGTAAGAGATATGTTTGCTGAGGCGAAGAAACAAGCGCCTTGTATTATTTTTATTGATGAAATTGATGCTGTCGGTCGTCATCGTGGTGCAGGTCTTGGCGGTGGTCATGATGAGCGCGAGCAAACACTTAATCAGTTATTGGTTGAAATGGATGGTTTTGATGGAGATGAAGGGGTGATTATTATTGCCGCGACTAACCGTCCAGACGTGCTGGATCCGGCACTATTAAGACCTGGCCGTTTTGACCGCCAAGTAACCGTTGGTTTACCGGATATCAAAGGCAGAGAGCAGATTTTAAAAGTTCATATGCGCAAAGTGCCGTTAGGTGATGATGTTCAAGCTGGCGTTATTGCAAGAGGGACTCCAGGGTTTTCCGGGGCTGATTTAGCCAACTTGGTTAATGAAGCGGCGCTATTTGCAGCTAAAGCGAACTCTCGCACTGTAACTCAAGAATTTTTTGAGAAAGCAAAAGATAAAATTATCATGGGCACAGAGCGTCGCTCCATGGTGATGGATGATGAAGAAAAGCTTAATACCGCTTGGCATGAAGCAGGACACGCTATTGTTGGACGTTTGGTGCCGAGTCATGACCCTGTTTATAAAGTATCGATTATTCCTCGCGGTAGAGCGCTAGGGGTTACTATGTTCCTACCGGAAAAGGACCGTTTTAGTCATAGCAAAGAGTATCTAGAGAGTAACCTTTCTTCTTTGTATGGTGGACGAATAGCGGAAGAAATGCATAACGGAGCCGATCAGGTAACAACGGGAGCATCTAATGATATTCAGCGAGCGACGGAAATTGCACGTAATATGGTGACTCACTGGGGTTTCTCTGAAAAACTGGGACCCTTATCTTATGCCGAGGATGAAGGTGAAGTATTTCTTGGCCACTCTGTGACGCAAAAGAAAGGTGTTTCTGGTTATACAGCAAAGATTATTGAAGAAGAAATAAAAGCCTTGATTGACAAGAATTACTTAAGAGCGGAAAAACTTCTTAAAGAAAATAGTGATAAATTAGAAGTCATGGCTGAAGCTTTAATGAAGTATGAAACTATTGATTCTAATCAAATCGATGACATCATGAATGGCGATGTTCCTAGAGACCCGGAAGGTTGGGATGATAATAACCATTCGGTGCCGCCTGCTTCTAAAAAGAGCAAAACTAATGAAGAAACACGTGATTCCACTATTGGTGGCCCGGCTGAGCAAGGCTAATCTTGTTACCGGTCAACCTTAAAGGGCTGCTTTTGCAGCCTTTTTTTATGCTGGCATATTTTATACTTTGAATAAAACGCTTTACGTTAAGGATAACTACAATTTTCTTGATCTTAGCCAGTTCCTTTCCGCACTGGATACAGTATCATCAAGGTTATATTGTATTAGGCGCAGATCTTAGTTAAGCGAAGATGCTGGTCAAGCCAATATGCTGGTCAAGCGAAAACGCTGGTCAAGCCAATATGCTTACTAACCGCGGATGCGTGTTACCTTCTGAATTCGCTTAAGTTTAAATGACGCTTAGCCTAATTTGGGCAGACAAACCGATAAGGTCAATCATGAAACTAGATGACATTCGACGAGAATACTTACGCTCAGGACTTTCTCGGTCAGAGTTATTAGCCGATCCAATTGAGCAATTAACAGACTGGTTAAATCAAGCGCATTCTGTGGAACTGGTTGATGCGACGGCTATGACTGTCGCAACCGTTGATGGCGATGGCCAGCCAAGCCAGCGAGTGGTTCTGCTAAAGCGTTTAGATGAGCGAGGTTTAGTTTTTTATACCAACCTTAAAAGCCGAAAAGCGATTGATATTGAGAATAATAATAAAATCAGTCTTCATTTTGGGTGGTTACAGCTAGAACGACAGGTCAAAATTCAGGGAATTGCTAGCAAAATGTCGGTTACTGAAAATTTATCTTATTTTGCGTCTCGCCCAAAAGATAGCCAGTTGGCGGCCTGGGCGTCCCATCAGAGTAAACCAATTAGCTCGCGAAAGCTGCTGAATGCTGCCTTTGAGCAAATGAAAAGTAAATTTTCCGATGGGCAAGTTCCGCTACCGGATTTTTGGGGAGGTTATTTGGTAAAGCCTACCCGGTTTGAATTTTGGCAAGGCGGCGGAGCAAGGCTACATGATAGCTTTAGTTATTGTACGGGCCCAAAAGATAATTGGCAATTAGAACGATTAGCACCCTAAACGTGGAAATAACCGCTATTGCTGCTCGACTATTCTAAACAAAACCAACTCGATTAACCGGTTGTGTAAGGCAAACTCGTCTGGTCTTGCGCTACAATGGCTCAAAGCTATTATTGGCGCTACCTCCGGTCTTTTCTGTATCAATAATCTTGTCATATACCTGTCATAAACTTGTCATAAAACCCCGCGAAATAGTATGATAGCTGCTGTTTTACTGGACTCTTTGTAATTCACAATTTAAGATGCCTGCATAATTAATTTATAGGATAAGCCCTAATGAATCCAATACTCGATCTCTTTGCTGAATCTCCAATGAAACCTATGCAAACGCATATGCAAAAGGTGGAGGAGTGTGTTGGCGTATTACCTAGCTTTCTCGATGCTGTATTTGCCGAAAACTGGGACGAAATGATGGTGCTTCAAAAGAAGACTCGCGCGCTTGAAAATGAAGCCGATGAAATGAAGAAAGCACTGCGCTTAAACCTTCCTAAAGGTTTGTTTATGCCGGTTGCTCGTATTGATTTACTTAACCTGCTTTCATCCCAAGACAAAATAGCCAACAAAGCTAAAGACATCGCTGGTTTAATTACCGGACGTAAAATGAATTTCCCTGACTCCGTGCAAGCTGACTTAAAAGCCTACCTGCAACGAAGCATTGATGCGGCGACTCAAGCCGGAAAAGCCATTCGCCAATTAGACGAATTACTTGAGTCAGGTTTTAAGGGGCGAGAAGTAACCATCGCCGAAGAAATGGTAACGGAACTAGATAATATTGAAAACGATGTCGATGTGTTGCAAATAAAAATGCGCCGCCAATTGTTTGAGTTAGAAGAAAATCTTCCAGCGGTGAATGTCATCTTTTTCTATAAAGTCATTGAGTGGATTGGCGACTTAGCTGATTTATCCCAGCAGGTTGGTTCTAGACTAGAGCAATTACTTGCTAGATAACCAAACAATAATAATTAATTAAACTAATTAGAGAGTATTCAAATGGGTGATTTTTTTAGCGAATATCAGATGATACTGATTGGACTGGCGGCGGTGTTTGGCCTGCTAATGGCTTTTGGTATCGGCGCCAATGATGTTGCCAACGCGATGGGCACATCCGTTGGGGCAAAAGCTTTAACTGTTAAACAGGCGATTTTAATCGCTATGGTGTTTGAGTTTGCTGGCGCATTTTTGGCCGGTGGCGAGGTAACTTCTACCATAAGAAAAGGGATCATCGACGCATCGAGTATGACGGATACCCCTGAGTTACTGGTGTTCGGCATGATGGCATCGTTATTAGCCGCTGGTATTTGGCTAATAATTGCATCTTATTTTGGGTGGCCGGTTTCAACTACTCATTCTATTGTTGGTGCGATAGTTGGTTTCGCCGCGGTTGGTATTGGCATGGAAGTGGTTCAATGGGCAAAAGTTGGTTCTATTGTAGCTAGCTGGGTGGTATCCCCTTTGCTCTCCGGCACCATGGCGTTTATGCTCTTTACTAGTGTGCAAAAGCTCATTTTAAATACCGAAAACCCACTCGCCAACGCTCGTAAGTATGTTCCGTTTTATATGTTTTTAGCGGGCTTTATGATTGCTCTTGTAACGCTATTAAAAGGTTTAAAACATGTTGGAATCGATTTAAGCTTCGGTCAAGCCGTTCTAATCGCTATAGGGATTGGCGCCGTCGTATTGATAATTGGCAAAATATTTATCAGCCGTCAAAAACTTGAAGTTAGTGAAGACAAAGACTTTCACTATGCGAGCGTTGAAAAAGTATTTGCGGTACTAATGGTTGTAACCGCATGTGGCATGGCTTTCGCTCATGGTTCGAATGATGTTGCTAACGCCATTGGGCCGTTAGCTGCTGTTGTAAGTGTCGTAGAAAGTGAAGGTGTCATTGGCGCTAAGTCTGGGCTACCAATCTGGATATTGTTGCTTGGTGGCGGCGGTATCGTCTTAGGCCTCGCTTTGTTTGGTGCTCCGGTTATGAGAACAATTGGCAAGAAAATCACCGAACTAACGCCAAGTAGAGGATTTGCTGCTGAGTTAGCTGCAGCAACAACCGTTGTTATTGCATCGGGTACCGGTATTCCAGTGTCCACTACTCACACATTAGTTGGCGCGGTATTAGGTGTTGGAATGGCAAGGGGCATAGCGGCCCTTAACTTAGGGGTTCTTAAGAATATTGCTGTTTCGTGGGTAGTTACATTACCGGCGGGTGCAATACTATCGATGATGTTCTTCTTTATGCTTAAAGGGATCTTTCTTTAAGGAGGTTCACTTTTAAGAAGCTTGCTTTTAAGGAGGCTTTTTGGCGAGATAGGCTAACGCTCTATCCGTCAAAAAATAGCTAATTCCAAATAACAAAAGTTTAAAAAACAAAAGATTAAAAAACAAGCAACAAAAAAGGGTTCATTAACTGAACCCTTTTTTTATGCTAACAGATCATCCGCTGCCGCTCGGAACTCTTATTTTTTATAAAATGAAGCGTGTTAAGTCTTCGTCTTGCGCTAATTCGCCGAGTTGCTTTTTTACATAGGCAGAATCGATAGTTAGTTTCTCATGGCTATCAGATGCATCAAAAGAAATCTCTTCCATTAGCTTTTCCATAACCGTGTGAAGACGTCTTGCCCCTATATTCTCCGTTGACTCATTAACCTGCCAAGCAACCTCTGCGATTGTTTCAATGGCATCGTCGGTAAATTCTACATCACATTCTTCGGTATCCATTAATGCAACATATTGCTTGGTCAAAGCGGCATCAGGTTCAGTCAAAATACGCTTGAAATCATCGGCGGTTAGCGAACTTAGTTCTACTCGAATCGGAAGGCGACCTTGTAGCTCCGGGATTAAGTCAGAAGGTTTAGATAGGTGAAAAGCACCAGAGGCAACAAACAGAATATGGTCGGTTTTAATCATGCCATATTTAGTTGAAACCGTGCAGCCTTCAACCAGCGGTAATAGGTCTCGCTGAACACCTTCCCTTGATACTTCGCCACTACTGCCTCTGTCGCCTTTTGCGACCTTATCAATTTCGTCAAGAAAAACGATACCATTATTTTCTACAGCCTCTACCGCTTTTGCTTTTAACTCGTCTTTATTAACCAGCTTTTCAGCTTCTTCTTCTGTTAAAAGCTTGAGGGCATTCTTAATCTTTAGTTTACGTTTTTTAGACTTGCTAGGGGCAGAGCTTTGAAACATATCTTGGAGCTGATTAGTCATTTCTTCCATGCCAGGAGGAGCCATAATCTCTATGCCAACATTGGGACCTGTAATGTCGATTTCGATCTCTTGATCATCAATTGCGCCTTCGCGTAATTTTTTTCTGAACATCTGCCTAGCGGCAGACTCGTCAACTTCTTTTGGCTCGTTATCAAAAGAGCGGGCTGGTGGTAACAATGCGTCTAAAATTCTTTCTTCCGCAGAATCCTCGGCTCTAATTTTTACCTTATCATGCTCTTGCTCGCGTAACATTTTAAATGATGAATCAACAAGATCTCTTATGATGGAATCAACATCTCGTCCGACATAACCAACCTCGGTAAATTTAGTTGCTTCAATCTTTATAAAAGGGGCATTGGCAAGCTTGGCTAATCGACGAGCTATTTCTGTTTTACCAACACCGGTTGGTCCAATCATTAATATGTTCTTAGGTGTTATTTCGTTCCTAAGGTCATCTTCAACTTGCATTCGTCTCCAGCGGTTACGCAAAGCAATTGCTACCGACTTTTTAGCATCGTATTGGCCGATGATATGTTTATCTAATTCGTGAACGATTTCACGTGGAGTCATATGTGACATAGTTATATTCCGTATCAATTAAGTATTCTAAAAATCTGTTCTATTTGCAGTCTAGTTCTTCGATGGTATGGTTATGGTTGGTATAAACGCATATGTCACCAGCAATCTTTAGACCGGTTTCTACAATCTCTTTGGCGCTAAGCTCTGTTTTATCCATCAAAGCGCGCGCTGCGGATTGTGCGAAAGGGCCCCCACTACCAATAGCCATTAAACTGTCTTCTGGCTCAATCACATCACCGTTACCGGTAATGATTAGCGAGTGTTCATGGTCGGCGACCGCAAGTAGAGCCTCTAACTTTCTTAACATACGGTCAGTACGCCAGTCTTTGGCTAGCTCTACCGCTGCCCGCATTAACTTTCCTTGGTATTTTTCAAGCTTGGCTTCAAAACGTTCGAAAAGAGTGAAGGCATCGGCGGTACCACCAGCAAACCCTGCTATCACTTGGTTATGGTAGAGTCTACGAACTTTACGTGCGTTGCCCTTCATAACGGTATTGCCCATGGAAACCTGTCCATCGCCACCTATGACAACTTTGCCGTTGCGTCTTACTGAGAGTATGGTTGTTCCGCGATACTGTTCCATTGTAATCTCCAGTTAGGTCAATGGTTTTCAATAGTTATCGGTACATGGTGGGTATTAATGACCGCTTTTTCAAGGGATACGGCTTGCACAGGCCTAATTTAATTTATGAGATAATAGCCAACTTGATCGCATTCTAACTCAGCACATTATGCGGGTGACGTAGGCTGGTAATTACTAGCGCTTCCAGTCATCTCAAGGTAGCGTTAGTTATTGATAAACAAGAGTTTTTTATAAACAAAGTTTCTATAAACGAGGTATGCATGGACATAGAGGTCATTAATCAACCTGATTCAGAGTTACTCGATTTTTTAGACAAAAAAATAGCAGAATTTAACTGGGCGCGTTGGGAAGTTAAAGAACGGTTACCAATAGCGACGCAAATAAAAGATGAAAAAGGTGATGTGGTTGCCGCCGCAGCCGGGCGAACTTTTGGTAACTGGTTGCAAATAAATACCTTATGGGTCAGTGATACCCAGCGGGGAAAAGGCTTAGGCAGTCAAGTGCTAACAGCCGGGCAGCAGCGAGGTTGTAAAAGCGTACTGTTAGATACACTTAATTTTCAAGCCAAACCGTTTTATGAAAAACATGGCTATCAGGTTGAATGGACTCAGCCTAATTACCCGAAAACGGGCTGTAAATATTTCATGTCCAAAAAATTGGTTTAGTCTTTTAGTCCGAGTTTTTTTTGGGCTAAGGCTTTTTGGCTGAGGTCTTATTTGGCCGCAACTATACTTTCTCGTAACTACACTTTTTCTCGTAACTACACTTTGCCGCAGCGCTAATTTGCCGCATCGCTAATTAGCAGTTGCGCCTGCAATTATTCTTGTTGTTTCTTTAGGTATTTGGCAAGTTGCGCTTGCAGTGATTTAGGCACTTGCCTAAAGGTTAAGCTGCCGGACTCTGGGTCGAACGAGATATTATCCTCCATCCGATCCGATGAAAAACTAATGCTAAGGTCTTTTTCTCGGCCATAAAAGCGCACGTACTTCTTCAAACTATTACGGTGGGTATAAATTTCCTTTTTAGGAACTTCCTGATTATCACTAACAAAATTAGCGAACTTGTCGGGTTCTTGTTCATTGAGAACTTGTGATAACGACTCAAAGTTTATGGGGTTACCTTGCATATCTTGGTCGACACAATAATCGACTATGGCATTTTTGGTCGGGTTACTTTCTTCTTTACTTAAAGAGTTGGCATAATCGTCGACAATATTCAAAAACTCAGTGGTTTGTTCTTGAAGGTTAACACCAGACACAAACCCGACAAATTGAGTAAAGCCCGCCGCTATTTCATTATTACCGCGACTAATTTGTACGGTTAGGTATTGCTGCCAATCCTTTATTGCCCATTGTGAAAAGTCGAATTTAACCACATAGTTTAAACGGCTACTGTTAACGTAACTAAGATGCTCAACACTTAATTGTGAGTCGATATATTGTGCGTCGGAATGATTAATCCAGAATACGTACAAATATTGATGCTCCATAAGCTCTTCTACTACGAACAGCAAATGAGCCGAAAATGGCTCCGGGGCTTCGGCTAAAACTAACTTTAATTGTTCAGTCATTTTCTGAGTCAGGGTAACAAACCCAAGCTCTTGTTGTTCAAATTTGGCGAGTAGGGCAGGAAGTGGATTGTCACTTTGCTCTGGGTCAAATAGACCATACTGGCGTGTAGCGCTGCGCTGCAAAGATTGCTTGAGCTGAGTGAATAAAGAAACCCCCGCTCCCTCATTATCATTTTCTTGGTCCCTAAAAACAGTTTCTATGTTGCTCTCAGAGGTACTTTTTGACAGTGAATGAATAATGCAGTGCTTGATGGACATGAATAATCAGCTCGGTATGAATAGGTATGGAAGTTTGGCTAGATAGCGAAACCTTTCTGAAGGTCAAAGTATATCGTAAAGTGAATTGGTTGTCGGGCCCATCTGGTCGGATTTTTACTATAATCAGCGCTAACTATTGGGCAAATGAAGCTTGTGGTTGAAATTTATACAGCTTGCTATAGACTATCGGGCCAGAGTTAGAAACACCGAAGGATTTGGAGTTCATTTGAAGCGTATTAGTGAAGAGCGATTATTTCTATTTTTGACCGTTTTCGCATTGCTTGTAATCAGTGTCTTTGCCGTTTTTAGAGCGTTAAAGTCAGAATGGGTAATGTTCTTTATCGACGCTTCTTTTGCGGTAGTAGTAATTCTTATATGGATCTATCAGTACCGAACCGGTGATATAAAACTGCCTAAAATTGCACTTTCTTTATTAGCTTCTGTAATAGCATCAGCAAGCGTCTATTTTAATGGTATTGCCAGTATCTACTGGATATATCCATCAATTGCAGCGATCTGCTACCTATTGAAAGCGCGCCAGGCGCTATTTTCGAGTCTGATATTATCCATTGCTGTCATGCCCAAACTTTACATCGATGCTGAACTGTTAGAATTTGCCAGTATTTCCTCAACATTGATTATGTGCAGCTTTTTTGGCTACTTCTTCTCAAATAGCATTGAGAAACAGCATCAATTATTAGAGCAATTGGCTACCAAGGACTCCTTAACCGGGGTTGGTAATCGCCGAGCGATGGACGAGGTTTTGGCGAGGACCATTAATCAACAGGCTCGTGCTGCATCCAAAGTATCCTTGATATTGCTCGACTTAGATCATTTTAAGAAAATTAATGACGACTTCGGCCATATCGCAGGCGATCAGATTTTAGTCCGTTTTACTCAACTCATTGAAAAACGTATCAGACAAACTGATTGCTTCTTTCGTTTTGGCGGAGAGGAGTTTGTGATCGTGCCGTTACCGATGGATTTGGAGTCGGCAATAACATTCTGTGAGAAGCTTAGAGAGCTTACCGAAGAGTCCCAACTGGTAGAGACTCGCAAGTTAACCATATCCCTTGGTGTTGCTGAATATGTTGCCGGAGAGACCGCTGAAGCTTGGATTCACAGGGCAGATCAAGCATTATATCAAGCCAAAAAAACCGGCCGCAACCGAGTGGTTGCCGCCCCCGCCGAATAACTCACTTCGCTTTAGATAAACCGAAAGATAAACCTAAAGTTATTCTCGTTATATTTGCGACAACAATTGGTCGATAAATTTCTGTCCGGTTCTTCCTAACGCTTTTTCAGCTCTCCAAACAAGGTGTGGGGTAAAACTAAATCGCGAGCCGTGTCGGTAGTTAACTTCCACCAAAGTGCCACTATCGAGCTCTTTTTCAACCAGGTAATGAGGCATCCAGCCAAAACCTATATTTTGCAGAACCGCCTGCTTTTTACTTTTAAAATCACTTAAATAAAACATACGCTCACCACCAAAGTGCATATGTTCAACCGAGTAAAGGTCCTGATCGCTAGAATCATGAACACTTAACTCGATATGCTGTTGCAGGGTATTTAAATCAACTTGTTGCAGCTCAGCTAATGGGTGTTCGTTGCACACGCATAATAGACACTCAACCTCGGGAAGTGCATGCGAAAGTAATTGAGTTGATGCTTGATACTCTTTAACTAACATCAGATCAGCTTGGTTTTGTTCAAAACGGTGCTGAACTCCGCCCAGGTATTCCATGGTCATAGATATTTTGGTAGGGATTTCTTCAGAAATAAGCGATTTAATTACCGACATGATCGGCGAAATTTCAAGAATTCCATCAATCACCACTTCAAAGCTAGGTTCCCATTCCTGCCCTAACTGACGAGCAAGTTGTTCAATATTTTCCGCCTGTGTAAGTAACCGCTTACCTTCGCTAAGAATTGCTTCACCTTGAGATGTTAATACCGCTCGGTATTCGCTACGGTCAAAAATTGTTAGGTTTAGATTAGATTCTAACTTTCTTATTTGGTAACTCACCGCAGATTGAGCGCGGTGTAATGTTTTAGCAGCCGCGGCAAAACTGCCTTGCTCGACAACGGCATTAAGAACCCGTACAGAATCTAAATCGATTTTCATATAAACCTTCTACTCGTTAAATACTCGCTTTGTAAAACCAGCAATTGCAGCTCAGTATGTATTAATCGCTAACAAGGGAATCCAGAATTTAGCATTCACTATCTTATTTCCAATAATCGTCCACAAAACTGACTGTATCAATAATATTGATGTAATTTGATGCCTAACTATAGAATTTTATGATGTTATTTTCAAATTAAGCCAAAAATATCTCAAAATGTCCGAATATTACTAATCATTGGCGGAATATTGATAACTCGCACTAGTTGCTTTTGACACTATAGACATCAACAAACGAGTAGCTAGGAAGCGACTTAATAGTAAGAGCGATGGACTGCCTCATATTTTCAAATTGGACAAAAAACCAATTATTTGAGTCAGGAGTGAATAGTGGAAAGGTACATAAATTTTGGTGGGGACCAAACAATAGCAGCGTTTGATATTTATCCAGATGCAATCAGAGTCGACTTAACCAACGGAGATAGTTATCTCTATAGCGAAAGCGGGGTAGGGTCGCAAGCGATCCAACGAATGAAGTCGCTGGCGGTCGCAGGGGGTGAGCTGGCGCAGTATATTCAGCGGAACGTTGCTCAAAAATACGATATGAGAGTTCATCATACTCATTCGTATTAAACAGAATTAACGACATTAAAACCAAATAAATTCAACTGCCTAACGAGGGTAGTTTGTTTTGATTAATTGAAGAGCCATTAGAAAATGAAAAATACACTGTTAATAGCCTTAGCGCTGATCTCTTTTAATAGCTATGCCGGTTATAGCCCAGACTATTATGGACAATCAAAAAGTAATCAAACTTACGGTAAATTTGGTGAGTTGCGAGATTCAGATAGTCTTAAAGATGGTCAATCCGGAAATTGTGAACCTCCGGCCACCGCAAAGAAGAATAAAACTAAGAACGAAAACGTGAACGAAACAGTGCAGGAAAGTAGCGATGATAGTCGTCATGCTCTGTATACCGCCGATACAGAGCGTAGTGTTTCATTGCAAGGGCGTTCAATAAGTAGTTGCTACTAATTCCTGTGACAATAAACCTGGATATAGATGTAGTTCTTGAACCTAAAGTCGAATTATATAGGGCTGATATCCTAGGGGCGGAGGAAATGAATCAGTAGGGAAACTTTCGAACGAGTATTGCGTAGCAGCTTCACGTTTTCTTATGGCCAGCATAGGAAAGCATGAATCAATGATAAGGGACAAAAGAACCTCCAGTTATGAAGTGCCCGCTAAACGTAGGTAGGTTCAATAGTGTAGATAGCGACATTTTGAGGGAACGAGAGAATGAATCAACAAAGCAACTGTTATGATTATGCTGGGTCGCTAACCTCTTCTGAGGTTGAAGCAAAGCTAATTAATATCCTAGAAAAATATTCGGACCATCGATGTCCTATATTGCTTGAAACCATATGGGATTTGGTAGCCCAGCGGGGAAGTTCGTCCGGACCTCGAATTAATGAAATCCGACAAAAATTGTACCAATGTCTTGTCTTAGCCTGGGACAAGAATGATCCTGAGAATACCGATATTTGTATGAGCATTTCTGTTAATATGGAATTAAATAACTTTTACCAATATGCTTCAGATATGATTGATAGCATATCAAACCTTGAGGTTTTGCTGCATATTCAGGAGTATAAGAATGAGTTTAGTAGCTTACTAACTAACGGCTAGAGAAGCTTATGATACGCTTTTGATAGTGGTCAATCTGTCACTATTGCTTGATTGAGCGGTTATTATTGTCATGTGAGACTCTTTGCGTAGCTAAGCTTTCTATATTGGTTGTTTGTTCTTTATAATGCCAGCCAATCAATTGTTTAGTGATAGACCTTCAATGAGAAAATTCCACAAGATTTTAGGGCTGACTCTGCTCTTACCATTTTTAGGATGGGCAGTAACCGGTGTCTTCTTTTTTATCAAACCCGGTTATTCCGAAGCTTATCAGTCGTTATCGGTTAAAACTTATCCTTTTGAAACGCCATTGCCAGCATTAAAACCAAACGATAATTGGCAGCAAGTTAAGTGGTTAAAAACCACTCTTGGTTTACATTTAATGGTCAAACAGGCAAATGGATGGATGCACCTAAACCCTTCAACGTTAGAGCCAATTTCAAGCCCCAGTAATGAAGCTGTTCGAAGACTCATTGAAGACGCGATTTTAGACAAGCAAGAGCGTTATGGAAAGCTCATATCGTTGGAAGGGGATAAAGCGATTACTTCTACAGGGGCTCAAATAACCTTTAATTGGTCGCAAATGAGTCTAAGGCAGCGCGCGAAAGATACCGATTTTATCGACCGTATGTACAAAATACACTATTTACAGTGGACTGGGGTTGAATCGATTGACAAGGTTTTAGGCGTTGTCGGTTTAGGCGCAGTGTTAATACTGGCTGTTTTGGGATTAAGAATGGCTTTTCCTTGGCGGAGAACCAAAAGATAGCCAGAAGCTGACTTTGTTTTTTAACCTTGCAGAGTTCTTGAACTATGATTAAACCATGAACAATCAATTTCTCTATGATTATATAATTGCCAATGATAACTCGGTGAAAGAGTATCAAATGCTCAGCTTTATAAAAGAAGAGCACTCTGACTTTTTTAATACTCTGGGTGATTCACCATCATTGTTTAAACAACATTTCTATTTGTTTCATCAACTCTATTTACTTGCTAATGAGCTAAACCAAAACAATATTGGTTTACAAGTGTCAGCGATTGAAATTTCATCTTATGCGATAGATGTCAATAGTGAACAGATTGGTTACTCTGACCCATTGAAACAATTCTACTTGGACGAGAAAAACCTAGAGCTACCTGATGAAGACATTCAACTGATGCTTAATCAGTTTTGGGAAAAGTACTTGGCAATCGATAAGAAGACTGAAGCAATTAATGAGCTTGAGCTACAAAATGTAGAGTTCTTGAATATTGAAACCGTAAAAAAACAGTTTAATCAATTGGCAAAAAAACACCATCCCGACAAAGGTGGGTGTGAACAACGCTTTATAAAAATAAGAAGCGCCTATGAAACTCTCAAGTTGGTTCTTTAGTGCCTTTTGTTTTTTAGCATTCAAAATCCAATATTTTGGTTTTCACCAAATCATTTTATATTGAAAACCCATCGCGAAGTTGTTGGTGTCGCTTAGTCTGTACTGATTTATCCGATATTCTGCTATAACATAAAAATTCTGTACGACGTTAAAGCCTAGCTGAGCTTCCGCTACAATTGGACTGGATTTAAACTGGCTGGGTAGAGTTTCATTAAATGTATGGTCAATAAAACCGGCCAAATAGAGTCTTTCTGAAATTGATGGGAATTTAACCATAAATGCATGTTCTAATTGCCAAACATCCGCAGGGTCATCATCAAACTGAATAGCATGTAAGTTAACCGCGTAACTCATATTGATACTTTTAAAGAAGCTTTGAAGTGACTTAGTTTGGCTTGCCCGCCATCGAACTCCTAATCGGTGACGGTCGTTATCGTCGCCGGTTCTAAAATTGGATTGTAAGGTTAAATCAAAGGGAAGTTCTTTTGAAAATTGCCATCTGAGATTATGTTCGCTGTAATACGTGTTGGTATCTTCTAGTTCACTATCACCTTGAGAATTGCCAAAGTTAGTCAGGCTGAAATAAGATAGGTCGTTACTAAGGTTTGTTGCAATATTCAGAGTAAAAGTATTATCGCTATCGACGTCATTAAGGTAAGGGTACAGATTGAAATCCAGACTGACTATTTTTTTCGTCAGCGAAAGCAATGGGGGAGGCGATAAATACAAATAGAAAACTAATTACACAGCGAATCTGAGTGATACGAAGGGGCATTATCTTAGTCCTTGAATAGTAACCCCTATCTAACGTTTAAACGAAAGTTAATGGGGAATTTATTATCAAGTGTAGTTCAAGATATCGGAAATTACTTACTTTTAAGAAAGTTGCTAGTGAGTCGGGGAGCCTGGCCCTAAACAAGTAAATTGTTAGAGCCTGGGTGATTTATCTAGATACGATCACGACCCGTCGGTTAAGGCTACGCCCCTCGGCGCTCTGATTGCTGGCCTGTGGGGAAAGAGGGCCTAACCCTTTGGCTTCCATACGGGTCTGATCAATTTTGTGCTCATTGGCCAAAATTTGCATAATTGAATTAGCTCTATCTTGAGAGAGCTGCATATTATGCTCAAAGTCTCCAGCCATATCGGTATGTCCAACAATATAAATTGATAGTTCAGGTCTTGCTTTAAGTAACTCAGCAACTTGCAATATTGCCGCACTAGAATCAGGTTGAACACTAGCTTTGTCGGTATCAAAATAAAGACCATTTACAATCACGTAACCGTTGGCGTCAATGCCATTTCCTAAAGCATTGGCATCTAAAGTTACCTTGCCCTTTTCCATGTCGGTTATTTCAATGACATGAACGTCACTAAATTGCTCACCAACTGCTACAGCTACATAAGCGGTTTGATTGGATTTCTCGATTCGAGCCAAAAGGTATCGACCAAGTAGATTACTAATAGAGTTAATACCGCTGAATTTTTGTAGGGTAGGGCCTGCGTAGTTTTTTGCGCACTCATAGTTTTTTTGATCGCATTGATAAAGTAAGGTTGCACCGTTTTGCTCTAGGGCTATTTGGTAGTTTTTAAACACTTCTAAAATAGAGCGTTTCTTGGGATGAGAAAAATAGAGTTTGGTGACTTTTCCAGAGAGTTTTAGACCCATTGGTTTGTTGCCGATAGTATCAATACCCATAAAGGCCTGATATTCATCAAATTCTTGAACGGTTTTTCTTAAGAGCTTAGAGCCTTCATAAGAGGTTACTAAACGGTGACCCTGCTCTTTTTCCTCGGCATTACTCGGAAAAATAACGAGCACTAGTGTAATTATGACTAGTGAATAAAATGTATTTCGTTGGATATCCATAATTCTCTCCTTGCCACAAAATTCTCCCATTTTAATCGCTGTCGTATCAGCTTATTAAAAAGGGCGAGGTTCTGATTGTGATGCCTCTGTGGTTTTTGAACGAAAGCTTTTTAAATGGTTAAAGCTTTAATTAATAGTATCGAATGTAGGCATTTTATACTTAACAGTCTTAACCCAAGCTTAATCATAACTATACCCTCAATTTAAGGGTTTTTCTATCGTCTAGCGCCCATGCTGCATGGATTCATCTATAAGCGCTGTGAAAATCGCTCGGAGCTCCTGCGTTTAGCACCTTCCTCGTATTAAGGAAGGTAACGTCAGCTGACAAAATGACCTTAAATAACTGTTTTATAAGCCTAAAGCGGCGATTTAACGATTGTCTAAGCTATTCCAGATTAGCAATATCTAGGAAAAATTAACTATTTGAGATATTTGGCTTGCTAAGCAGAACAAAAGTTGATTTAATCGCTGGCTTTGTATTGCTCATGACCAATCAAAACCTGTCGGCCACCGACCTTGTTGGTCAATTGAGTAATTGGCAAAAAGATAAAAATAACAAACGACAAAAATAACAAAAGATAAAAACTAACAAACCATACATTATTTATTATAGGGAAAATTGAATGAAGAATAGTCAAAAAATTTGTCTGCTTATGTTGGCAGCACTTTTGTCCGGGTGTGCGTCTAGTTACAAAATACCCATGACTAAGGAGTTTTACGATGCGAAGAACGAGGTTAATTTAGGAACGTTTATGGCGCAGGCAGAAATGGATGCACGAATGCCGGTTTCGAACTCCGGGGCTGCGGTTGGCATGCAATTCGGCATAATTGGCGCGTTAATCGGTTCTGCAATTGATAATAGCGCTAATAACGACAATTTAAACAATAAAGAATCACAAATCGCACCTTTACGAGATGGTCTAATCGATTTTGATTTTAATAACTTGTACCATGTATCAGCCGCTGAGAGTGTCAAATCTCTTGACTGGCTAAACCTTCAAAAAGTATCAAAAGTTGATGATTTCAAAAAACTGACTTTTGATAATGAACAGTATTTTCTTAAGTTGGATTCCAGCTACGCGCTAACTCGTTCGTTTGATAGTCTAGAGTTTTTTACTTACGCCACCTTGTTCAAGATTGAAAAGAACGGTTCAAAGAAAAAGAAGAATAAGAATAAAGAAACGGTTTTGTTTCGAAATCTTTACAAATACGTCTCACCAATGATTCCTGACCAAGTTAAGTCAAAAGAAGAAACTGAATTAGCGATAGCGGAAACAGAAGAGTGGTATCAAGCACAGATAAAAAGAATTGAGGGTTGGTCCAAGGCAAATAAGAAGTCTAAAACTCGCTCTCTAAATAGAGAGAAGAAGAAGCGATTGTCGAGCGCTAATAGCCCATATTCTTGGGGCGAAAAGAACAATGCTATGGCCAAATACTGGGCAAAGGATGACGCGAAAATGATTAAGAGTTATATGAGCGAGGCATTATCTGAAGTCGGTAAAATGCTTGCTATGGATATGCCTGATTTTAAAAGCGCGGACGAACATAAAAAAGACAAGTCAATTCCTCTTCACATTAAAGGTCAGCAAAAGATACACTCCGAAGGAGAGCGAGTTATCTTAAGAAGTGTTTCAGGAATGAGTGGTCAGCTTTGCTCAATTAAAGCGGATATGGATGCCAGACGATGCGTTATTATTCACTAGTCATTGCTTTCAGCTTATTGATGATTGTAGGGTGCGGACCTTCCAAAGAGCTCCTATTACCTCTCAAATACGTCAACAAGTCGACGCAATCTAAGCAAGCCATAAGCGAGTGCCACTCGACCCTTTATTTGTATGATACTCGTAAAATTAAAACGATGGGTCAAATGAGTGGCCAGCCGGTATTAGCCAAGTCAGGCGTAAAGGACTGGTTGAAGAGCGCTGCACATAAAGAGTTAGGGGAGTCATTAGACTTTGAATGGGCTGAGCCTTCAACTTATCAACCTCACCAGTGGGGGTTAGAGTTAAAGAAGGTTTATGTGATGAACCAAACGACTAACATGGCAGCAACAACGGTTTTTTTGCTTAGAAATACCGAGTCTGGTTTTAAGCGTGTTTATCGAGGAAATGTCACTCACTCCAATTGGAATAGTGGTTATGCCGAAACGATGACCGTTTTGAATGCCTCTGTAAAAGAAGTGTTTGCAAAAATGAGAACGGATATTCGAAGGTTGTGCCAAGCTTAAGCCGCTACAAGTGGTGTCTATATTAGACAGACCAATATCAGGGGCTATTGTCTTGTCCTCTGATATTGATGCTTTGACTGTTTTATACTCATTGAGCGAGCAGCTTATGGAGCTAAGCTGGCGATCGACAGTGAATCAAATAGACATTAAATTAGGGATAAATTAATGAAATACTCATACCGATATGGCGTAATTTTACTATCAGCATTTCTTTCCGGTTGTTTGCCTGGCTTTAAAGCGCCATTAACAACACAGTTTAAAGAGTCGCAACATAAAGTGAATGTTGGCTCAGTTATGTTGAACAAAGAAATAGATTCTAGATTTCATAGTTCAAACTCAGCGGCTACTGTCGGTATTTATTTTGGCTTCGTCGGAGGACTGGTAGGTTCGGCTATTGATAGCAGCAGAACAAACAGAAACTTGGAGCGACAGCAAATTCAGTTGGCTCCCCTTAGAGCAGCTCTCAGTGATTTTAATTTCGATGAGCGATATCATCAGACTGTAGCGGAAATAGTCGGCTCTTTTGATTGGATGGATTTACAAAAGGTATCGAAGGTCGAGCCGTCCAAAAAAACTAAATTTTTAGATGACCAGTATTACTTTCAGTTTGTAACCAACTATAAACTCTCTGAGTCGTTTGATAGCCTCGAAGTACAGACAAATGTTACTTTACTTAAAGTAAAACTGCGAAGATTGAAGAAAACTTTGGTTGAAACAGAGGAGCTTTTCAAGAATTCCTATCGATATATTTCCGAGACTATTCCAGTTCAGAAAAAATCAGCGGCAGAGGTCGAGCAAATTAAACAAGCCGTTGAGCTTGAATATAGTAACGAGATAGAAAAGATTAAAGATTGGTCATTCGCCAATAAAAGTGCCAAAACTCGCCAGCTTAGGTTTAACCGTAAGAAAATGCTGTCTTTAGCGAATAACCCCTATACCGAACACGAAAGGAAGCTTGCGATGAGTAACTATTGGGCGAAAGAGCATGGAGCGTTGCCCCGACGTTACTTAAATGAGGCCTTAATTGAAATAAAGAAAATGATAGAGTTAGACCTTCCGGATGTAATAACAACTTGGAAGCATATGCATGACTCTACTATCCCTTTGCACGCCGAACATTTCCAAACAGTAAGTAAAGATGGGGAGCGACTGCTGTTAAGGCTGATCTTTAAAAGAGACGGACGAATGTGCTCAATTTTGAACGATATGCCTTTAGAGCTATGTAGCGAACAGTTTTAGCAAAGGCTTGCTAACGATTAACCCAAAAAGCTTTTAAGTCGATTAAGTCGCCTAAATATCGTTATTTTGGACAAAATATCACCAAAAACGATGCTTTCCTGCCCGATAAAGCGTAGAATACGCGCCTTTCTTGAAGCCGGAC
>CAJQOL010000041.1 GCA_905479925.1 uncultured Kangiellaceae bacterium
TTCAAGCCCTGCGCATTCCTGGTACCAGTTTAACCCAGTCACTCGAAATGCAATTTCAGCTAGAACGAGCCGTATTACAAGTTCCAGAAGTAAAGACCTTTTTCTCGCGTGTTGGAACGGCTGAAGTGGCAAGCGACCCTATGGGGCCAAACATATCAGATGGCTATGTGATGTTAAAGGATCGCAAAGACTGGCCTGACCCGGAAAAAACCAAAGAGCAACTGGTGGAAGAAATTCAGGAAAAACTCAATTTAGCGCCAGGTAACGCGTTTGAGATCAGTCAGCCGATCCAGTTAAGGTTTAATGAACTGATATCTGGAGTACGTTCAGATCTTGGTATCAAAATTTATGGTGATGATTTAAAGCAATTACTTAAATCGGGCGGTGAGGTTGCCGCGGTACTCAGCACTATTGAAGGAGCTGAGGGCGTTAAAGTTGAACAGGTTTCCGGATTACCAATCCTGTCAGTCGAAGCTAACCGTAGCGCGCTGTACCGATATGGCTTGAATGTCTCGGAGGTGCAAGATGTACTAGCGGCAGCAACAGGCGGAGAAGATGCCGGATTAGTTTTTGAAGGCGACCGTCGATTCGAGATAGTCGTTAGACTCACTGAAAAGCTTCGTAGTGACTTAACGGCACTAGAGCGGCTGCCAATACCACTGCCCAATGGAGGCTATGTTCCTTTAGCCGAAGTCGCAACACTCAAGCTGGCACCTGGTGCCAATCAGATCTCTCGAGAGAATGGCAAAAGACGCCTGGTAGTCAGCGCTAATGTACGTGGTCGAGATTTAGGCGGTTTTGTGACTGAGGTACAACAAAAAATTGAACAACAAGTCACTTTACCGCCTGGTTATTGGTTAGGTTACGGCGGTACTTTTGAGCAATTGCAATCAGCGACTGAGCGATTAAGCCTTTTGGTACCGGTAACGCTTGTGATGATCTTTGCTTTATTGATGATGACATTCGGTTCAGCCAAAGATGCTGCCTTAGTTTTCAGTGGAGTTCCACTCGCGTTGACCGGCGGCGTAATTGCTTTGTGGCTGCGTGATATTCCGTTATCTATCACTGCTGGGGTTGGCTTTATTACCTTATGCGGCGTATCGGTGCTGACCGGTGTGATGATGGTTTCAGCATTTCGCGATGGCTTGAAAAATGGGTTGAATATTGATCGCGCAATTCGAGATGGTGCCATGCTGAGATTACGACCAATATTAATGGTTGCCCTAGTCGCTGCTTTAGGATTTTTGCCAATGGCGCTCAATACCAGCACAGGTGCTGAAGTACAACGCCCATTAGCAACAGTGGTGATTGGCGGCATAATATCTTCCACCTTGTTAACTTTGTTAGTGCTGCCCGGTCTTTATCGGATGGCTTATCGTAAGTCTCGTGGTCTTGCGGAAAATGGTGATGCAATAGCATCTTAATACCAATGAATTGGCAACAGGAAAATAATTTTCTGTTGCCAAAACATGCAATCAATTAAACGACAAACAATTATGTTTTGGAGCAAATACTATGAATCAAACTAAACAGACGAACACACCGAAAGTGTTGAAGCAAATTAAAGCCTTTATTCATCATGTTCGTTCAGCAGCTGTGGTTGAAGCCTTGAGAGATGCAGGATATAAAAATATTACCTTGATGGATGTTAAAGGTACATTAAAGGCACTTAGTGAATCTGAGCAAGATTTCTCGGCCGAAGCTGGCGTGGTTATTTCAGAAGTCAGAGTATCATTAGTCTGTGAAGAAAGTCAGGTAGATGAAGTTGCCACTATTATTCGTAAAGCGGGACGCATCGGGCCGAATATTTCGGGATGGGTATATGTGAGTCCAATCGAACAAGCTTTACCTATTGGTGGTAAGGAATCCTAAACTCACTCATTTTAGGAGGCTAATATTTTAATTGTTTTCTAAACTTATTTTAAACACGAAAACATAGATCGCAAATACAGAGTTACTACTTGTAGTAACTCTAACAAATTAATAGGAATTAAAATTATGAATCTTGAATTAAAAATTCCTCCATTATTAATAATGGTAATTTTTGGTATTATTTCTTGGCTCATTGCGATTTACACACCATCATCTGAGTGGTTAGTGAATATACAAATTGCAGCCACCTCATTCTTTTTTGTGACAGGTAGTCTATTTTTATTGAGTAGCCTTAGCCTGTTTAGAAAAAACAAAACAACCGTTAATCCGCTGGAGCCAAAAGCGACTTCCATTATTGTTACTACGGGAATTTACAGCATTTCTAGGAACCCAATGTACGTCGGCATGCTTTTGTATTTATTAAGCTGGGGACTCTATCTAAGCAACTATTTTTCTATTCTAATGAACGCTGGATTTATTTTTTATATCAATGTTTTTCAAATAATTCCAGAAGAAAAAATTCTCACACAACAGTTTGGGCAGAAATACAAAAAATATCAGAGTCAGGTCCGAAGATGGATTTAACGATTAATATCGACAAGAAGTGAATACAATAACTAAAGGTATCCACATCACTAGTCAAAATCGTATGTGTAATTATGTTGCCGACATTTGTGAGCTAAAAGCCAGATTAGTTAACAAAACAAGCTACTATTAGGAGAAAACACATGAAAACATTTATAATTTTATTCCTTCTGGTGTTAACTTTTGTTTACACTACAGCAAATAAAAAAATCAAAGATAATCAAGTTGTCGAACTCACTGAAGCAATTAAAATAATACAAGCCACCACAAAAAAACTTGCTCTTAAAGAAAATGTTTCATCTGCTGATAAACTCGATGAAAGTTGGAGTGACGCATCAAACCATAGTTTTGATTTATTCGAAGAAACAGCGAAAACATTTATAATCAAAGGATATAATGCTAAAAATCGTCAGACACTGTATTTCATAATTGACAAGCACGGTCATGTACGTGAAGTGATGGGGGCTGAATATTTCAGTGCTTATTCAAAATTATTGAAATCAACTTAGACTAATTAAAATATTTTTATTTGATACGGATTGTAAAAATGTAAATTGGATAATCGAAGAATATAAATAATTTAACCTTATACTGAAAGAAATGGTAGATAATAAAAAACGTAAAACTCACGTTAAGCAGGTAATAAAATAATGCATCAACATGTACATCCAAAGGAGTCTTCATCACAACGTATTGGTTGGGCATTTTTTCTCAATGTTGGATTTACTATTATTGAATTTATCGGTGGTTTGCTAATTAATAGTACCGCCATTATGGCGGATGCTGTTCATGATTTGGGCGATAGTTTGTCTATCGGCCTTTCATGGTTATTGAATAGACTCTCAACTAAACGAGCTAACGAATCATACACCTATGGATATCAAAGATTTTCATTATTGGGCGCGTTGATTAATGGCATAGTGCTTATCGTCGGTTCAATTTGGATACTTAGCGAGGCGATCCCTAGATTATCCGATCCACAAATGCCCAATGCTGAAGGAATGTTAGGACTAGCCATATTTGGGGTACTCGTTAATGGCTTTGCTGCGTATAAATTAAGCCAGGGAAAGTCTCTCAATGAGCGTGTCTTAAATTGGCACTTATTAGAAGATGTTTTAGGCTGGTTAGCGGTACTCATCGTTGCTATCGTGCTCATGTTTGCAGAATGGCCAATTCTCGACCCGATTTTGTCCATAGGCTTTACGCTTTTTATCCTAATTAATGTGGCTAAAAACTTCATCACAACCATTCGAATATTCTTACAAGCAACACCCGATGAAGCTTTAAGAGAGGAGATTATTGGTGAACTGACGTCTCTCGACGCGGTTAGGGAAATACACCACCTTCACCTGTGGTCGCTAGATGGTGAAAATCATGTTTTGACTGCCCACCTGGTGTTGGCAGAAGCGATTGAACTCGCCGCTCAGAAGAATATTAAGAAAGTTATTTCCGAGCAGTTAGATAAATATGAATTAGCACATACAACAATAGAACTGGAATATCCTCAGGAAATTTGTCGGGACAATGATTTGTGAAGAAAGTCAGGTCGATGAAGTTACCATTGTTATTCGTAAAGCACGACGTATTGGCCCCAATATTTCAGGCTGGGTTGTATGTGAGTCCAATTGAGAAAGCTTTGCTGGAAGTAACGAGATCTAAAAGCAATGCTGCCGACGGTTCTATTCTGTGGGACAAGCCAATACCTTGAGAGGAAAATTATTCTTTATCGAAGTAAACAAAACTCGCTTAGGGCCGCTAGATGTAGCTGCTCCTATCGTCAACTCCTAATAACTAAAATAATAAGTGAATAACTATGGTGGCAGTGTACCAAACCGCTTATCCGCGGATCAGAGATGAACTCACAGATGAAACTCTCAGTGAAATTTACAACCCAACCCGCAAAGAGTTAGCTTTTGCTGTAAAACATTGTAAAAAGAAGTCGTATGCCTATCTGGGACTATTGATTCAGCTTAAAATGTTCCAACGACTCGGTCGATTTGTTCCGTTATCCGATATCCCACCTGTCATCATTAGACTCATTAAACAAAAAGCCAAGTCGTCAGTCACGAATGCGCAACTTCAGATGTATTATCGATCTGGTGCTAAAAACAGGCACATCAAACTGTTACGTAATTATTTGAAAGTAAAACCCTATGAATCAAAAACAACGGCTTTGCTCCTCAAAGATTGGGCGCTAGAAGTTGCAACAACCAAAGAAGAATTGGCCGATATCATTAATGTCTTAATCGAAAAGTTGGTTAAAGAGAGTTTTGAGTTACCAAGTTTTGCGACGCTAAGGCGAATTGCGCAAACAGCACGCTCTAACGTCAACAACGAATATTATCGAAAGTTGTATCAATTCTTAGATGCGGACTCTCTTGAGAAAATTGATGCGCTCCTGAAAACACCAACGGGTCCGACATTCGACGATTTTGGTTGGAAGACTTTAAAGAATGAGCCTAAACGACCAACATCAAAAAATGTGCAGGCATTTATACGCTATTTACAGTGGTTGAAAACGCTACAAAATACTCTACCGCTTGATTTGGGTCTGCCGCCGGTTAAACACGAGCAATATATTAATGAAGCCAAATCGCTGAATTATTCAGACCTCAAAGAATTAAAAGTCATGAAACGCTATGCCATGGTTATTGTGTTGATCCGACACCAATTCGCCCAAACAATGGACAACTCAGCGGACATATTCATTAAAATTATTAATAAACTCCTTCGTTCTGCAGAGAAAAAACTTGAACAATATCTTGTTGAACAGGCAAAACGAACGGATCATCTGATTGAAATATTATCAGAAACCGTCAAAGCCTATATGGATGAGGATGCACAAATTGAGGCTATGGATGCAGTGCTAGGTGAAGAAAGTGCTCAAATTCTTCGCATGTGTGAGGAACACTTAGCATTCGCTGGCAATAATTACCTGCCATTCATGCTGCCTATCTATAAGAATCAGCGAACCGCATTATTTCGAAGTCTAGAAATACTGCCGATTGAATCAGCTACCGAGGATAAAGACTTAATAAAAGCCATTGAGTTTATAAAAGAGCACAAAGCCAAGCGAAATGAATCGATCTGCATTCAAAGTGATCCGCAGTCAGAAAGTAACACTAAAAATATCATCAACATTCGCTGGGTGCGTGATAAGTGGTGGAAATTGGTGACAGGTAAATCGAAGAAATCTTCCAAAGTTACCCATATCAATAAAGCCTACTTTGAATTGTGTGTTTTTGTTCGTGTCGCTGAAGAGTTGGATACAGGTGATGTGTTTATTCCATTTAGTGAAAAATTTGACGATTATCGCGAGCAAATGGTCACTTGGGCGGAGTATTTCGAACAACTAGAAGATTATACAAAACAAGTGGGGCTTGTAATGGGTGATAGTGAATTCACAAAACATCTCAGACAGTCCTTTATTGATGTGTGCCACAAAGCCGATAGGAACTTTCCCGATGATGAATATATACGGTTCGAAAAAGGAAAATTAATCGTTAGTAAAGCGAAGGCTAAAAAGCCGAACAAAAAATTAGAAGAGATTGACTCGATACTCAAAAAAAGGATGGAGAAGAAAAATATTTTAGACGTAATCATTGACGTTGAAAGCTGGCTAAACTTAAGTAAGAGTTTCGGTCCATTATCGGGATTTGAGTCAAAAATTGATGATCCAATGAAACGTTTCGTCTTAACTGAATTTTGTTATGGCACCAATATTGGCCCAACAGATACTGCCAGATCTGTACGTGGCATATCAAGAAAACAAGTCGCATGGCTCAACCTTAAACGAGTCACTGAAACAAGGTTGGATAAAGCGATAGTAAAAGTCATCAACGAATATAAGCATTTCAGGCTACCCGAATACTGGGGAACAGGAAAAACCGCTTCCGCAGATGGGAAATTGTGGAATTTGTATGAAAATAATCTGCTGTCGGAATATCATATTCGATATGGGAGTTATGGCGGGATCGCTTATTATCACGTTTCGGATACCTATATTGCCTTATTCAGTCGGTTTATTCCTTGCGGTGTTTATGAAGCACTCTACATTCTTGACGGGCTGCTAAATGATAAATCAGATTATCAACCAGACACCCTCCATGGTGATACACATGCACAAAGTTTTCCTGTATTCGGATTGGCTTATTTGCTTGGAATAAAACTCATGCCAAGGATACGCAATATCAAGGACCTTAAATTTTACAAACCAGACAAGAGCATCATTCTTGAGCATATTAAATCCTTATTTTCAGAACCTATCAAATGGGCGCTTATTGAAACTCATTATGCTGACATGATGAGAATTGCAATCTCGATTAAAAATGGCAAAATCACTGCATCGGCCTTATTACGACGCTTTGGAACCAGGAATAGAAAAAACAAAATCTATTTTGCATTTAGAGAGTTAGGCAGAGTGGTTCGTACGATGTTTTTGCTCGAATATATTTCAGAGCCCGAATTAAGGCAAACGATCCAAGCAGCGACCTGTAAAAGCGAGGAGTTCAACGAGTTTTGTAATTGGTTATTTTTTGCTAATGGTGGAGTCATTGCTGCAAATTTAAGACATGAGCAGAGCAAAATAGTTAAATACAACCATTTACTAGCGAATATGGCAATATTGCATAATGTCAATTCGATGACCCATGTTTTTAATCAACTCAAGTCTGAAGGCTACGACATACAAGAGAAAGACATGAGTGGATTTTCACCGTACCGTACAGAGCATTTTAGTAGGCTAGGAAGTTTTGAGCTCAACCTGAAGAGAAAGGTCGCTCCAATGGATTATTCTTTAAACCTTGAGGATTGAGTAGAAGTGATAATTTTGAATACTATATAGTCATTATATATCAATGCGTTACAGGTTTAGTGGCTAAATTTGGCACGAATCCCGGCCGGACCTCTAATACTGTAACCACAACAATCCCCTACAGACTTGAACACAAACCAATTACGTTACATACTGGCGTTTGCTTATAACTGCGAGCGCGACAACTGGCCTAATTAACACGCATAATCAACACAGGCCTCGCAAAGATCATTAA
>CAJQOL010000042.1 GCA_905479925.1 uncultured Kangiellaceae bacterium
GTATCAATCTTTCGGGGACAATCTCTGGTAGATAATCTCTTGATTTTAGTTTCTAAATCTGATCGCAAAGAGATTGCCGCGTCCTTCGTCCTCGCAATGACAATTTTGCGTGAGGTTAACAGGTTAAAGCAATCCCCGAACTCTCTGTGTTCTATGTGTTCTATGTGTTCTCTGTGGTAAAGATAATCTTTTGACTTAGAACTTTAGTCTTTAGAGCTCTTTGCTAAATCATCTTTTGACTTTAGCTTTAGTGTTTTAACCTCCAAGACCTATGCACTCCTTGTGGCTAGCTCACTTTTATCCTTAGATTCTTTCTCCGTTTCTCCGTTTCTCCGTATCTCCGTATCTCCGTATCTCCGTATCTCAGTGCCCAAAGCGTTTCACGGGGCAAGCTCCGGAGAATAATCTTTTGACTTTGACCTTTACCTTAATGAGAAATATCCTGCTCCACAGCCCAAACCGCAGCTTCAACGCGAGATTTTAAATTCAGCTTTTTCAGTAAATTCTTAACGTGGACCTTAACCGTCCCCTCAGTTATACCCAATTTTTTTGCAATTGCCTTATTACTATTACCCCCAGCAATTGAACGGAGAATCTCAAACTCTCTATGCGTCAATTGTTCTATGGGATTAGTTGAAGATGACGGTTGCAGTGACCTGGCTACAACCTGAGCAAGCGCTTCGCTCAGTACTAGCTCGCCATTAAGAGCGCGGTTAATCTTAGAAATCAGCTCGTCGGGTTCTGAATCTTTTAGCAGATAACCGTCGGCGCCAAACTTTAACGCTTGAACAACATCCGTTTTGTTATCAGAAACTGAAAATATAATGACTTTAGCATCAACCTCAGCGCGTTTTAACGCTATTAGAGTATCAATCCCGCTTAATCCTTTCATATTTAGGTCAAGCAGAATCAGGTCGGGATTATGTTGAAGAGCAAGCGCAATTCCTTGCTCACCGGAACTTGATTCTGCGACAACATGCAAGTTGTCCTCTAGGGAAATCAGCTGGGCGACACCATTTCTTAACATTGGATGGTCATCTATAAGTATTAGCTGTGCTATCTTCATTCAAAAAATTCCTTTGTTTTGGTAATAACGGCATAAACGACTAACCTATGTCTATTTAAACTTCAGTGTTACTAAAGTACCTTGAGGCCTTCTCGGTTCCACGCTAAGTCGACTATCTAATGAACTTGCCCGTTCATTCATAATACTCATTCCAAAGTGACCGGGCTCAGTTAGGGGGGCATTGGCGGAATTAAGCCCTATTCCATCATCCCATATTTTAACCGTAATATTACCCTCATGAGTGCTCAATTCAACGCCAGCTTTGGAGGCCTGAGAGTGTCGATGAACATTAGACAATGCCTCTCTAATAATTTGCAAAACGTGTATTTCCTGATTTGCGGTTAGTCTATTTTTCGGTAAATCAAAGTCGAGCGCTATAGAGTGGTTACACTTCTCAGTAAACTCAATAATGGTTCCTTGTAGCGCATTAAATAAGCTGGGGTCATCGAGTTTCAAACGGAACGTGGTTAGCAACTCTCTAAGTTGACGATAGGCGCTGTTTAGACCATTGTTAATATCTTGAATAGTATCATTGATAGTTTCTGCGCCAACGTTTTTGTCCATTTTACGTTTCAACAAGCTCATTTGAACCTTTAAGTAAGACAGAGACTGAGCCAGGGAATCATGAAGTTCACGCGCTATTACAGCCCTCTCCTCCATGATGAGCAAACGGCTTTCTGTATTTCTGCGATATTCCAGGTCGATGGCCGTTGAAATAATATCTGCCATCGCACGGAGAATTTGAGTTTGCCAACTCTTTGGTTTAACGTCGTTAGGAAGTTGCCAAATAATGATTCCGTACTTTTGTTCCTCTTTTTGCAACGGAAATTCAAAACGTTGCAAACAGGTTGCAGAACTAGACCCACTATTTGGCAATTCCAAATTTATTCCAGAAGCGTTACTGCCACTCTCCCGGTCTTCAATAATATTATAACGTTCAATATGGATTTTTCCTTGACCGAGGGATAGCTCCAAGTCGTCAATAATTTTTTCGTCTGAAGAACGGAGGTCATTGGTCACTAACTGATTGGCCGCCTGATAAAGCGTTTGCAGTGATCGGTTAGTTTGTCTTAACGCTTTCGTTTTATCGGCAACTCGCTGTTCAAGTCCTTGGTGCATAAGCTCCAGCTCACTGGACATTTGATTGATTGCTGAGGCTAACATTCCTAGTTCATTATCGGATTGGTAGCCAGCTTTTACGTTAAACTCCCCTTTACCGACATGTTTTGCCACCGAAACTAACTCTTTTAGCGGCACAATAACTTTGCGATTTAGGCTATATAAAACGGCAAAAGCAATGACTAAAACGCTCAACAGGCTGATACCTTGAATCGACCTAAGTAAGCTTAGTTTTTTTTCAGAGCGGTATTGTAAAAGCGTAACCAGCTGATCGATTTCTACCACAAACTGATCAATCAAATTGATGCTTTCATCTAAACTGAACTGTTCTTCGCTGAGTTGTTGTATACGGCGCCAGAGACTCAAGATCGCCTGATATTGCTGTTCAATAGCGTAGTCGTCTCTCGCGCTAGTTAACCCGCCATCAAACAGGTGGTCGATTCGTTGTTCAAAGTTAATAATTTCCTGTTCTAACTCGTAGGCCATTGATGTTGGCGATCTCGAGTTGTTTGTTTCTTCAAGTACTTTGTCTATTTTAACTTCAAGAATAAACGCTCTGGAAATTCGAATCGCTTGCATACGAAGTGCGCCAGCTTTGTTAATTTGTTCGGCGTCACCACTCAAACTCTCTGTCACAAGCATCGAAGAGATCATGCTGATCACTGCGAACGAAATAATTAACGCCATGATCTGACCAGCTCTAGCGACAATTGATGAGCTTGCGAATATGTTTGATGTTAATCGCTTAGCCCGCAATTTATGACTACTAACTTTAAGTTTTGAAAAAACACGTTTCATAAATTTCGCTGAGTATTTTTGGCCGATGTTGCACCGATTATTTTCCACTAGAATATCACAATTGAACCATTCTACTAGTACTACTCCTTAATAATCACGTTCTACCTAGCTCCACTGAGAAAAAACGAACAAATTTTGTTTTATTCTATCTTTTCAGCGACTTAGCACCGCTCCGGCATCTACCACTTTAGAGGTATTTTCATATTGCGACGTTATTTTCGGCACCAGCTAAGTTGATCCAGATCAAGGGTTGATGAATTGTCGTTGCTAATCTTCAATCGCGCTCACCAATGAGTCAGGCCATTCGTTATTTGTTAAAAACTATTTGCCAGTTGTTTGAGCGCCATGAAGTTCAAAATTTTATTGCCCGTTAGTGAGAATCACTAACAATCAAATTGGAGTACGAAATGTCAGATATAAAACAATGGGACGTCGAAGATCCTAAGTTTTGGGAATCTGAAGGTAAGAAGATTGCTAACCGCAATCTTTGGATCTCAATCCCAAGTCTCCTTTGTGGATTCGCAGTATGGTTATACTGGGGAATCATTACGGTTCAAATGTTAAACCTTGGTTTTCCATTTGCAAAATCAGAGCTATTTACGTTAATGGCTATTGCTGGTTTAACCGGAGCAACCTTAAGAATACCCAGTAGTTTCTTCATTCGTTTATGCGGTGGACGTAATACTATTGTGTTTACCACTGCACTCCTTATGTTACCTGCGGTTGGCGCTGGAATCGCTTTACAAGATCAAAATACGCCACTTTGGATATTCCAAATTTTGGCGTTTCTTTCTGGTTTTGGCGGTGGCAACTTTGCTTCTTCAATGTCAAACATCAGCTTCTTCTTTCCTAAGAAGCAACAGGGGCTAGCGCTTGGTCTTAATGCTGGGCTTGGAAACTTTGGCGTAACTACCATGCAAATTCTTGTTCCACTTGCTATGACTTTCGGTTTATTCGGTGCCATGGGTGGCGAGTCCATGGAACTGCAAAATACTAGCGGTACTTTGATTGGTAAGATTCCCGCAGGTAGCGAAACTTGGATTCAAAACGCTGGATTTGTTTGGTTGTTGTTCCTAATTCCTCTGGCTTTTGTTGGCTGGTTTGGAATGAACAATATCAAAGCTGACCACGTATCACCTAATATTGGCAACCCGGTTAGCTCTATCGCTAAGATCGTAATGATGCTGTTAATTGGTTTTGTAACTGCAGCGTTTGGTTTGTGGTTGATGCTTCCAGAAGCGGCTAACGGTTCGGGTTTCGGCGTTCCAAAAGAAATCGTTCTTATAATCGTCGTTGTGTTGACTGTTTACGGACTAAAAATGCTACCAGGTGGTATCGGGGAAAGCCTCAATCGTCAATACAAAATTTTCGACAACAAACATACTTGGGTAATGAGTGTTATTTACACCATGACTTTTGGTTCTTTTATCGGTTACTCAGCAGCATTCGCTCTAGCTATCAAAGTTATCTTCGGTTATCAACATATCATGGTCGATGGCGTGATGACTCACGAAACAATCAACGCAAATGGTCCAAGTGCACTTATGTATGCATGGATGGGTCCTTTCATTGGTGCGCTAATTCGTCCCGTAGGTGGTTGGGTTGCTGACAAAATGGGCGGCGCAAAGGTTACACAAATAGTCTCTGTGGTTATGGTTGGTAGTGCGCTAGGTGTCGCTTATTACATGAAAGCAGCTTACAACTCCGCAACACCAGAAGAATTCTTTGTTCCATTTTTTGTTCTATTCCTTCTACTTTTTGCAGCTACAGGCATCGGCAACGGTTCTACTTTCAGAACTATCGCCATGGTATTTGATAAAGAGCAAGCTGGACCGGTATTAGGTTGGACTTCTGCAATAGCTGCTTACGGCGCTTTCTATATCCCTAAAGTATTCGGCGAGCAAATTAAAGCGACTACTCCAGAGAATGCACTTTATGGATTCGCCATTTTCTACGGTGTTTGTATTGTCATCAACTGGTGGTTCTACTTAAGAAAAAGCGCTGAATTCCATAATCCATAAACGAATTGAACAATTTGAAGAAGAAAGAAAAATTACCACAGAGGTACAGAGGTCACGGAGGAAGAACCACCAAAACTCAGTGCTCTCTGTGTTCTCTGTGGTAAACAATTGATTTTAAGGTTTTAGCACAAACAAGTTACAGATATTAATCCCGCGATGGAGAATACAAATGAGTCAATTTTTAGATCGCTTACAGTTTTTTAAGAAAAAAACCGGAGAGTTCTCAGACGGCCATGGTGAAACCACCAACGAAAGCCGTGAATGGGAAGACAGCTACCGACAAAGGTGGCAGCATGACAAGATAGTTCGATCCACTCACGGGGTTAACTGTACGGGTTCTTGCTCCTGGAAAATTTATGTAAAGAATGGACTGGTCACTTGGGAAACTCAGCAAACGGATTATCCCCGCACTCGTCCAGACTTACCTAACCATGAACCACGAGGCTGTCCGCGTGGAGCTAGCTACTCATGGTACCTATACAGCGCTAACCGTTTAAAATATCCGAAGATTCGTAAGCCATTAATGAAGCTTTGGCGCGAAGCCAGAAAAACGCTACAACCCGTTGACGCATGGGCGTCAATTGTTGAAGACCAGGAAAAAGCTCGTAGTTATAAGTCTAAACGCGGCTTAGGCGGTTTTGTTCGTTCTAGTTGGGATGAATGTAATGAAATGATTGCTGCGGCAAACGTTTATACAGCCAAGCAATATGGGCCAGACAGAATCATTGGCTTCTCCCCTATTCCTGCGATGTCGATGGTGTCCTATGCGGCAGGGTCTCGCTATCTTTCTTTGATTGGTGGCGTATGTATGAGTTTTTATGATTGGTACTGCGACTTACCTCCCTCGTCTCCAATGGTTTGGGGCGAGCAGACGGACGTACCAGAATCAGCTGATTGGTATAACTCGAATTACATTATCGCTTGGGGGTCAAATGTTCCTCAAACAAGAACACCTGACGCTCACTTCTTAACCGAAGTTCGATACAAAGGTGCAAAAACCGTCTCTATTACTCCGGATTACGCCGAAGTATCAAAGCTAACCGACGAGTGGTTAAACCCAAAGCAAGGCACTGACGCCGCTTTAGGGATGGCATTTGGACACGTTATCCTTCGGGAATTCCATTTGGAAAACCCAAGCGAATATTTTACTGATTATGTAAGGCGTTATACCGATTTTCCAATGTTGGTATTGTTAGAAGACCACGAAGACGGATCGTTTAAATCGACTCGATTCCTACGCGCATCAGATTTGGATGGCGACCTAGGTCAGGAAAACAATCCTGAATGGAAAACCATTGCTATTGATGAAACTAGTGACACAATGGTTTCACCGCAAGGTTCAATTGGTTATCGTTGGGGTGAAAAAGGCAAATGGAATATTGAAGCACGTGAAGGTAAACAAGGCAACGAAACTAAACTACAACTATCTTTGATTGGCGGCGATGTATCTCCCGTAGCTTTTCCTCATTTCGCGGCAGACAATTCTAATCAACATTGGAACGCTTGTGACCAGGAAGCCATTCAAGTGAGAAACGTTCCAAGCAAAATCATTGAAGGTGCCGACGGTAAACAATATCGAGTAGCCACCGTTTACGATTTAATGATGGCCAACTATGGACTTGATCGTGGTCTAGGCGGCGACAATGTTGCTAACAGTTACGATGACGACATCCCTTATACTCCGGCGTGGCAAGAAAAAATCACCGGTGTTTCACGCGAAAAAGTGATTCGCATTGCCCGAGAATTTGCAGATACAGCTAACAAGACTCATGGTAAATCGATGATTATTGTTGGTGCTGCCATGAATCACTGGTACCACATGGATATGAACTATCGTGGTTTGATCAACATGCTAATGATGTGTGGCTGTGTCGGACAATCCGGTGGTGGTTGGGCTCATTATGTTGGCCAAGAAAAACTTAGACCGCAAACTGGGTGGTTGCCGCTTGCGTTCGGATTAGATTGGTCTCGTCCTCCGCGTCAAATGAATTCAACCTCATTTTTCTACAACCATTCATCACAATGGCGGCATGAAAAAGTGAGTATTCATGAAGTTCTTTCCCCGTTAGCGGACAAAAGCGAATTCTCTGAGCATATGCTTGATTACAATATCAAAGCGGAACGCATGGGCTGGCTGCCATCGGCACCACAATTAAATAGAAACCCATTACAAATCACCAAAGATGCTAAAGCAGCAGGAATGGAACCTAAAGACTTTGTTATCCAAGAACTAAAAAACGGCAATTTAAAATTTGCTGCGGAAGCTCCAGATGCACCTGAAAATTTTCCACGAAACATGTTTATCTGGCGTTCCAATCTATTGGGCTCGTCCGGTAAAGGTCACGAGTACATGCTTAAGTATCTTTTAGGTGCAGAAAAGCATGGCGTTATGAATGACGATGTTGGGATGGTTGATGGTATCAAACCAACGGAAGCCGAATGGGTAGACCAAGGTGCAACCGGCAAACTCGATTTAGTTACTACGCTCGATTTCAGAATGTCTTCCACATGTATGTACTCGGATATTATATTACCGACCGCTTGCTGGTATGAAAAAGATGATTTAAATACCTCTGATATGCATCCGTTTATACATCCGCTATCTACCGCAGTTGACCCAGCTTGGGAAGCAAGATCGGACTGGGAAATCTACAAAGGTATCGCTAAGAAATTCTCGGAAGTAGCAGAAGGAAACCTTGGTGTGGAAAGTGATTTAGTTACTGTTCCAATGCTACATGATACTCCAGGAGAGCTCTCTCAACCGTTTGATGTTAAGGATTGGAAAAAAGGTGAATGTGATTTAATCCCCGGCTTAACAGCACCTAACATGATGGTCGTTGAAAGAGACTACCCAAATACCTATAAGAAATTTACTTCGTTAGGTCCACTGCTAGAAAAACTCGGTAATGGTGGTAAAGGTATCGGTTGGAACACCGATGAGGAAGTCAATTTACTTGGTGATCTCAATCATAGAAATACTGATGAAGGCATCAGTGAAGGTCGCCCTATTATCGAATCGGCAATCGACGCTTGTGAGACTATTTTAACTCTAGCTCCGGAAACTAACGGTAACGTTGCGGTTAAAGCATGGGAAGCCATCGGCGAGTTTACCGGTCGTGACCATACTCACTTAGCCAAACCAAAACACGATGAAAAAATTCGATTCCGCGATGTGCAAGCACAACCGAGAAAAATTATTTCTTCGCCGACATGGTCTGGACTTGAAGATGAGCATGTGAGTTACAACGCAGGTTATACCAATGTTCATGAATATATTCCTTGGAGAACGATTACTGGTCGTCAGCAGTTCTATCAAGATCATAAATGGATGCAGGCATTTGGTGAACAGTTTGTTTCGTATCGTCCACCTATTGATACCAAGACCATTGAAGTGGTTAAAGGTACCAAGGAAAACGGTAACAAAGAGATTTTGCTTAACTGGATCACTCCTCATCAAAAATGGGGTATTCACAGTACTTACTCCGACAACCTTCTAATGCTAACGCTTTCTCGCGGTGGTCCAATTATTTGGATGAGTGAAGTAGACGCCAAAGATGCAGGCATTGAAGACAATGATTGGGTCGAAGTATTTAATGCTAACGGTGCAATCGCATGTCGAGCCGTTGTATCGCAACGTGTTATGCAAGGCATGGTAATGATGTATCACGCCCAGGAAAGAATTGTTAATGTTCCTGGTAGTGAAATGACGGGAACCCGTGGTGGACACCATAATTCAGTAACTCGAATTGTAATGAAACCAACTCATATGATTGGAGGCTACGTACAACAATCATGGGGCTTCAACTATTACGGTACCGTTGGCTGTAACCGCGACGAAATGGTAGTGGTTAGAAAAATGGATAAAGTTGATTGGTTAGATGGCTCGGATACTGATGACTTACCTCGCGCACTACCAACCAGTCCAGAACAGGCTTAGGAGTAAGACCATGAAAATAAGATCGCAAATAGGTATGGTTCTGAACCTTGATAAATGTATCGGTTGTCATACTTGTTCAATTACTTGTAAAAACGTTTGGACCTCTCGTGAGGGCGTTGAATATGCTTGGTTTAATAACGTAGAAACTAAACCTGGTATAGGCTACCCGAAAGAGTGGGAAAACCAAGACAAATGGAAAGGTGGTTGGGAGAGAAAATCCAACGGTGATATCCAGCCAAAAATTGGTGGTAAATTTAGAGTATTGGCAAATATATTTGCCAATCCTGACTTACCGGAAATTGATGACTACTACGAACCGTTTGATTTTGATTACCAGCATTTACATACATCGCCGGAAGTAAAGCATCAACCGACCGCTCGTCCACGCAGTGCGATCACCGGCAAACGTATGCAGAAAATCGAATGGGGTCCAAACTGGGAAGAAATCCTAGGAACCGAGTTCGAAAAGCGAAGTAAAGATAAGAACTTCGATAACATGCAAAAAGAAATGTATGGCGAGTTTGAAAATACCTTCATGATGTATTTACCTCGTTTGTGTGAACATTGTTTGAATCCAGCTTGTGCTGCGGCCTGCCCTTCTGGCGCGATTTATAAGCGTGAAGAAGATGGAATCGTTTTAATCGACCAAGATAAATGTCGTGGTTGGAGAATGTGTATCAGCGGTTGCCCATACAAGAAGATCTATTTTAATTGGAAATCAGGCAAGTCCGAAAAATGTATTTTCTGCTATCCACGAATTGAAGCTGGAATGCCAACGGTTTGTGCCGAAACTTGTGTCGGTCGAATTCGTTACTTAGGTGTTTTACTTTATGATGCGGATAAGATTAAGGAAGTCGCCTCAACTGAGTCGGATGTCGATTTGTATGAACGTCAGCTCGAAGTGTTCTTGGATCCAAACGACCCAGAGATTATTAAACAAGCTCGTGAAGATGGCATTGCCGACTCAGTAATAGAAGCAGCGCAAAAATCACCGGTTTATAAAATGGCGGTTGATTGGAAACTAGCGTTGCCACTTCACCCTGAATACAGAACATTACCGATGGTTTGGTACGTACCTTCGCTTAGCCCAATTCAGAATGCGGTTGAAGCCGGTACATTAGGTAAGTCCGGCGTACTACCTGACGTTCGTTCTTTACGAATTCCGCTCAAGTATCTAGCAAATTTGTTAACCGCTGGTGATGAAGAGCCGATTATCCGCGCCCTTGAACGACTTCTCGCAATGCGCACCTACAAGCGCTCCGAAAATGTTGATGGTGAGGAAGATCTAGAAGTATTAAGACAGGCCGGATTGAGTAAGAAACAAGCCGACGAAATGTACCGCTATTTGGCCATCGCTAACTACGAAGACCGTTACGTCATTCCAACCGGTCACCGAGAAATGAACGTACCGGAAGCCTACGGTGAAAAAAGCGGTTGTGGTTTTACCTTTGGTAACGGCTGTAGCACCGGTAACAATGATGTAAACATGTTTGGAGCCAAAAAAATTACCAAACGAAACATTATTAAAACCTTTAACGTTGGAGAATAACCGTGCTAATACTTAAAGTAATATCACGACTCCTAGATTATCCATCGGAGGGACTTTTCGAAGCTTCCGATGAGTTAAACGACGCCGTGAACGCTAGCATTTATATCAACCCTGAACGTCGTATTGCACTTTGTGAGTTTATTGACAAGCTTACCAGCCGCGATATTTTTGACGCTCAAGAAAGTTATGACTTGTTATTTGATCGTGGACGAGCCTTATCATTATTATTGTTTGAACACGTGCACGGTGAATCCCGTGACCGTGGACAGGCCATGGTGAACTTGATGAAGGTCTATAAATCAAACGGTTTCCACAATGACTCCTCACAACTACCGGACTACATTCCATTATACCTTGAGTTTCTAAGCGAGCAGGAACCTGAGTTTGTTCAAGAGTGGCTGGGCGACATATGTCATCTTTTAACAATGCTTTCCGAGCGATTAATAGAACGAGAGTGTTACTACTCTGTCTTGTTTGATAGCTTAATCGATTTATCAGGTTTAGTCGTCGATCGAGCCGAAATCATCGAATCCGTCAAGAAAGAGAAACGTGACGACACGATTGAAGCGATTGATAAGGAATGGGAAGATAAAGAAATAAAATTCGATGACCCTATTCAATCGGGCTCATCTTGTTCAAGTTCTGGTCTTCACCCATCCGCAAACTCACTCGACCCTAATACGATTCAACAGGTTCCAATTAAATGGCACGAGCAAGACGCAGCTCAAGTATCGGGACTTTAAGGAGAATATCATGTCAGACTTAAATAATTTTTTATTCGGTATATACCCCTATCTTGCCATTGCCATTTGCGTGGTGGCCAGTTGGATTCGATTTGACCGCGAACCTTACACTTGGAAAGCTGATTCAAGCCAAATGCTTGATGGTAAGGGTTTCAGAATAGCGAGCATACTCTTTCACGTTGGCGTAATCTTTATCCTTATGGGACACTTTGTCGGCCTTCTGACACCAGAATGGCTATATCATCATGTTATCTCCACGGCGAATAAGCAATTAGTCGCTATGGTTAGTGGTGGGTTCTTTGGCGTTCTGTGTTTGATAGGCCTATTAATGTTACTTAAACGACGATTAACCAATGACCGAGTCAGAGCGACTTCAAAGTTTTCCGATATTATGATTTTAGTGTTGTTACTTGTTCAATTGATTCTAGGACTATTAACCATCGTCGTTTCAATGGACCACATGGATGGTTCCGTTATGGTAATGCTTGGAAACTGGGCGCAAAGCATTGTGACCTTCCAGGCCTCCGCCGCAGCGATGTCAATTGAACCCGTTCATATCATATATAAGCTTCACGTGTTTGTAGGATTAACTATGATATTACTATTCCCTTTTACAAGATTGGTACATATCATCAGCGTACCAGTTTGGTATTTCGGGCGGCGTTATCAGGTTGTTCGTGAACGCTAGAGAAACCAAGTCGCTCATGAATAGTAGACAAGTCAACTATTCGAGAGCGATCGTAGAGAACTTTCTCTAAATAGAATGAAACTCCTTCAATTATTGGAGGAGTTTCAAAATCAACAATTAATTTAATTACTACGAGAATAAACATTATGAGCTCATGTCAGTCAAATACCGCAGAAGCCGAAAAAATTCCATCTGAGCCATTACCCACTATTTCCGTTGATGGGTTTGTGATTGGTGAAACTGATTTCGCCAATGAATTACAATATCATCAAAACAAAAATTTTGATGTGGTTGTTCAAAAAGCAGGGCAAGCGTTAGTTGTAAAACAGTTAATGCACGCACAGGCTAACAAAGAAGGTCTTTTAGACAACTCGAAAGACGAAGAACAAGCAATACAAGAATTGATGTCCAAGCATGTTAGGTATGAAGATCCTACCGATGAAGATTGTGCACGTTATTTTGAGAATAACCAAGAAAAATTTACTACTGAACCGCTAATGGAAGTCGACCACATCTTATTAGCCGCAGCAAAAGACGACTTGCCAGCAAGAGAAGTTGCTAAAACCAGTGCGAATAATTTGATTGGGCAACTCAAGAATGAGCCGCTTCTTTTTCCAGCATTAGCAGAACAGTACTCAGCTTGCCCGTCGAAGAAAACTGGCGGTTCTTTGGGGCAACTAAGTAAAGGGCAAACCGTGCCAGAATTTGAAAAACAACTCAATCGTTTAGAACCGGGCATTGCATCAAACCCGATAGAGTCACGTTACGGATTTCATGTTGTTAATGTTACACGCAAGATTCCAGGAAAAGCGATGCAATATTCAATGGTTGAAGATAAAGTAAAAGGCTATCTGATCCACCGTGCATCCCACTTGGCTATTCAAGCCTATATCCAAACATTGATAGAAGCAGCAGATATCGAAGGCATTAAAATGAGATTTTCGGAAGAAAATATTCATATCTAGTACCTAGTTGCAAATTGGGATTTGCGCAGAATGAGAGCGCAAAACCCAATACCCTCCCCAAAAAAACAAGTTACCCAAAGAATAACAAGCAAAACAATAAGAAAAATATCGTCTCCTTAGATTTTGTGTTTCTAACCTCTGCGAACTCCGAGTTCTCTGTGGTAAATCATCTTTTGAACTTAATATCCTGACCTTAATATTTGGATTTTAGTTTTTCCCCTTGCGCTTTTCTCCGTGTCCCTGCGCCTCCCTTTCCAAAGCGTTTCACGGGGCAGGCTATGGTGAGTTATCTTTAGTTTTTTTGTTGTCTACTTTCCTCTTTCAAGTCTTTTTCAATCACATACCAACTATAAAAATGTCCCGTCCTAAAATATGTTGACGGTTTTAATAGAAAGCCTGCTGAGTTATCAGTGGGCTTTTTTGTGTACCTCATTCGGTGTTTTCATTCCTAGGCTCAGGTGAGGTCGATAATAATTATACGCATAGATCGACTCG
>CAJQOL010000043.1 GCA_905479925.1 uncultured Kangiellaceae bacterium
ATATTCGCGTGAGGCGCTACGCCAGAGATCTGAGAAAACTCAAAACCTGTAGAATTGATTCCTTCGCCTTCTTCCTCTCCGAATTCTCGGTCAAGCATAGGAACGTTTAATAATACATTTCCTCCTGCTGTACTGGCAGTATGCGAACCGTGACCACCATAATCTTCACCGTTAGGGGCAGGAGGGGTCGGACCAAAAACGTCCACATCTAAATAGTTATCAGTCACTGAAGGGTAAGAGTAGACACCAATCAGTTTATCGTTACAGAGTTCAGGATAATCTCCCGCACAGTCGCCTAAATAAACTCCGGCTCCAAGAGGGTTAGTGTGGTCATAACCATCGCCGCCGATATCAGCAAACGAAGCGCTATCGGTATTTGCGCCAGAATCAATGACGCCAATCACTACGCCTTCGCCCATTGCACCTACACCAGTAGCCGTGCCGTCCCAAACATTGTCAGCACCAATAAGTAGAGGCCCTGTATCGGTCTCCATTTGGTACATTTGCTCTCTTTCTACATATCCTACAGAGGAAAGACTCGCAATCTTAGCAGCTTCATCTTGACTTAGATTAAGGACAACTCCATTGAAGCCCATCTTCATCTGAGCGATAGGCTGAACTGGTTTACCCAGTAGATTCCTTGTCTTACTCAGAAACTCATCCTGTTGCCCTGTTAGATACTGCGAATACTTCATTACGCTGGGTTGTTTAACATCAATCTTTAAGCTAGCTCTTTTCTCTGCAGAGCTCTTCCCATTGGCTATTAACAGTCGTTCTTTAAAGCTTTTGTTGTAAGCTGGACTTGTCGCTTCAAATCCCGCGATATCACCTCTGTAACTAGCAACTGGTGCGTCCTTCAGTCGTATAATGTAATTGTGACGCCCATTAAGTCCTTCTTCCAAATGAATTTTTTTGCTCAATTTCGAGCGCACAAAACTTTTAGTCGATTTTTCTGCAAGCGGTTGTAAAGTCTGTAATTGATAATCACTAGCCGTATCATTGTTCGGTTCGACTGAAAAAGCCGCCGCAGCTAGTGATGCACCATATAACGCAGACGATAGCGCTATTAATATCTTTCTATTCACGGGTGTACCCTCTTTTTTTTGGTTTTGATTCTGGTTAATACAGCAGTGACTTTCGACGCAAAATTGATTCAATTATAGGTTGCGGAAAATCAAAAAAATTGTTCAAAATTCATACTAGGCCGATTCTAAAGTAGAACTATTCGAACATGTTAGGTAAATATTAACAAAAAATATCTTTTGACATCGTTCAGGATTGCTCTTCTGAGCTTCTAAATAACTGATAGCTAGAATATAGGTAATCCCTCACAGCGCGTTCAGATTGCTTGAATTAACGTAAAACCTACAGCTTTACTCAGTAGCTCTTATTTTGTGAGCAGCTAAGGCTTAAGAAAACGATGTATTTTATTAATGTAATGCGAGCACAACTCACATTAAGAATGTGATTGAGCCTAGTCTCTTTAGTTAGTTAATTCAAGTTCATCCAGATTATGAATGTATAGCTTTGTCTGCAATTAATGGTTTGTTTCTATATAATCAGCTTGAAAAACGGTAGGTAAAGCGGGTTTTTCCTTTGTATTTCAAAACTATAAGTAGCGCATGTGTTAAAAATCTCTAGTTAGAGAAAGAATATGGAGTCAGAGTCAATTTAATAGACTCAACTCATCAAAGTCCTGCCATTCGTTGCATTGCAAGATCTTGATATGTATGATGGAAAGCGAGCGTTCTTGAAATCGAGAAAGCTAGTTTTAGCTAGGGGCTGAAAAAGACACCTACAACATCAGCTCCCTTTTGGCGAAGCGGTAAACATAGAAACGGAATCACTAATGAAAATAGCAACCTCGATAATACTGTCATTTATACTTGGTCTGGCTTCAATGTATGTCATTCTTGTCAAGTCATTTAGTGTAATCAATCAAATGGGCCAAGAAAATTATATTGATACTAATATCAGGTACTTTGAACTGTTGGAGCAAAATAAAGTAGAAGCTTTGAAGGGTATCTTGAAGATTAGTATAGATTGTGAAAGTTCAGTGTATGAACAAAACTTAGATAGCCTTTTTTGGGAAAAAACAACTCGTTCAGTGAGTATACTTGATAAGTCTAAACCCTATAAGGATTTGGATAGCGATTGCAACAAACTTAGAATTACTGATATTTAACCAGAGAGTTAGTTTCTAAAAGGAATGGAATGAAAATCATACTATTTGTAATACTTATCGCCCTCATGCCGTTTGACAGTAGTGCCGCTGGAACTAATGAATACTCAAAGTGCCTTGCGGCACAAAATAATGCCAATGTGGAGAGCGCTATTGAGTTTTGTTCCGCAGCGGTAAAGAAAGGACACCAAGGAGCAAAGCTTACGTTGGGTCACTTACATTTCTTGAAGGAAGTTCCAGACTATGACCTAGCTACAAAATGGTATCTAGCATTTGCCGAATCAAAATTCCAAGGTTTCCAATACGGATATGCAATGCTTGGTAAAGTTGCACTGAAACAAGAAAATTATATCAAGGCTATGGAGTGGTTCGAACTATGCAACCAACCACCATACAAAGGGTGTAGCACCGCTATAGAAAAACTAAAAAAACATAACCAATCATTGCGGCAAGTGCCTGCTGAAAAACTTATAAGATCAGAGTCGATTTAATAGACTCGATTCATTACACTATAGTCATTCGGTTCTTCTCTTTGTAATATAGATTACAGCTGACAGGTATCTGTCAGTGAGCAGAACATGCACTCTTTGATTACGAATAAATCATCACAACCACTCGATGGTCGCCGCTTTGTTTTCGAATGATTG
>CAJQOL010000044.1 GCA_905479925.1 uncultured Kangiellaceae bacterium
CGAACTACCTTTAAGGTCAAAACGATTATTAATCTCACGATTGGCCTGATCGACCGCATTTCTTAGCTCATGGGTATCAATCTCTGAGACTACGTCAAATGACGGCATAGTTACTCTCCTTCCACATCACGTCAATAAATAGAAATCTTAATGACCAATATTATACCCGTACTCGTTGACGCAAGTACATTCGGCAAACCGCTTCAAAAACAATAGTCAATGCTCTAATACTCATCATATGAACATTAACAATGCCTAACTCAGTAATCAATAGTGATTGCCGGCCTTTAATATGACAATATAATTGACGGCGCCGCTCATTTATTAAAACTTGTATACCAAATGCCTAACAAAAACTCGCTTAAAAACATCCATCAACAGACTATACAGCTATGCTATACTTTGGTTAAAATCGATTTAAATTCAAACAGTTGTATATAGCTATGAGTATATTTATCACGCTTTTACGACTTTAGGATTGCCCTCCTAACCGCTTGTTATAACTTCGAAGTAAATGTATGCCAGTATTAGAGAACTTTGAAAAAGAACATAGTAGCGACCGCTTGCACCAACTCAATGATGCATTAGAAAGTGGTATGTTCGTTCAAGTACGTACAATGCTCAACCAGCTTCCTCCCGCTGACGTTGCGCATATGTTGGAGTCTACCCCTCCTAAAGAAAGAAAAGTTCTTTGGCGATTAGTTGATTCTGAGCGCGAAGGGGAAGTCCTTCAATTCCTCAATGAGGATCTTTTAAACGCGTTTGCAGAAGATATGGCCCCCGCGCAACTCGCGGCGACAATGAGTAAACTTGATACCGATGATCTTGCAGATATCTTAGGGGATTTACCGCGTACCGTTACGCGAGAAGTACTGGCCTCGATGGGCTATCAAGATAGAACCCGGATAGAGCAAGCACTAAAGTACCCAGAAGATACCGCCGGCGGCTTAATGAATACCGATACGGTCACGGTTAGACCTTCGGTAACCATTGAAGTGGTACTTCGTTACCTTCGCATGCAAAAAGAAATCCCCAAAAATACCGATAGTATTTATGTCGTCGATAATAATGACAAATTAATCGGAACGGTTCATTTATCAACCTTGATCACTAGCCGCCAAGACCAAATGGTTGAAGAAGTAGTCAATCAAGCCATAGAAGCGATCCCTGCGGCCCTGCCAGACACTGATGTTGCGAGTCTGTTTGAACGACATGACTTGGTTTCCGCTCCTGTTGTTGATGACAGTGGAAAGTTGTTAGGTCGAATAACCATCGATGATGTATTAGACGTCATTATTGAAGATGCCGATCACTCGCTAATGAGCATGGCGGGCCTAGATGAAAACGATGATACTTTTGCGCCAGTTCTTACCAGCGCAAAACGCCGAGCACTTTGGCTTGGTATTAACCTCATCACGGTTGTCGCCGCAGCGTCACTTATTGGGCTTTTTGAACGTTCTATTCAGGCGGTCGCTGCTTTGGCGGTTCTATTACCAATAGTGCCAAGTATGGGCGGAATTGCTGGAACCCAGTCACTAACCTTAGTAATTCGAGGTATTGGTATTGGACATATTAGCAGCAACAATTTTCGCTGGTTAGTATTTAAGGAGCTTGGGGTCAGCTTAATCAATGGACTACTATGGGCGATAGTCGTTGGTCTTTGTGTGTATTTTTGGTATATCAATACCGAATCGTACAACGTCTATGCTTCGGGTTTAGCGCTATCAATTGGTGGTGCAATGGTCATTAACCTTATTGCCGGTGCGATAATTGGGGCTATTTTACCGATGATTTTAACAAAAATGGAAATTGACCCTGCGTTATCCGGTGGCGTTATACTAACCACCGCAACCGAAATGATTGGCTTCATTTCATTTTTAGGTCTCGCGACAATCCTGGTTGCCTAGAAACCCCAAAAAACTCTAGACTAGCTAGCAACCTAGCAACCTAGCAACCTAGCAACCTTTGGTTAAAAACCGATCCAAATGGTTCGCAAAGGCTTGCCTGTCTGCTTGGCTTAAGGCCGAAGGGCCCGAGGTATGTTCTCCACTAGCTCGCATAGTTTCTAGGAAGTCCCTCATATTCAAACGAGCTCGAATATTATCTGCAGTAAACTTCTCGCCCCTTGGACTAAGTGCCAACGCTCCCTTTTCGATTACCTCGGCGGCTAAAGGGATATCACTGGTGATAACCAAGTCGCCAGATTTTGAAAGTTTGACGATTTCATCATCCGCGACATCAAATCCTTGCGAAACTTGTTTCATATGAATAAACGGCGATTTGGGGCGAACAATGGATTGATTAGCAACAAGTGTTAGATTTGTTTTCGTCCGCTGCGCAGCTTTAAACAAAATCTCCTTTATCACAACCGGACAAGCATCCGCATCAACCCATATATCCATGACAGTTATTCCCTAACTAATTATCAGTAACATCGCCAGGTTGTCACTATTTTTGGTTTTCAGCATATTCCTCGACACGCTTCCAAACTCGAATTAAGTTTCCAGACAAAATCTTTTCTATATCCTTTTCTGAATAGCCTCGACCTAATAATCCGTAAACCAAATTCGGGTAATCGCTAACATCTTTAAGCCCAGTCGGTAAACTATCGCCAACGCCATCATAATCTGAACCAATTCCCACATAATCTATGCCCACCAATTTAACCACATGGTCAAAATGGTCTAATACATCGTTAAGATTGGCATATTTGAATGGTGTTTTTTCACGGTAACTCTTTGCAAACTGCTTCATTTCTTCGCTATCACGTTCAAGGCCGTTTGCCTCCATATGAACTTTCGCCGCTTCACGGTAAACAGTCGCATTTTCTATAGATGCTTGAGAAATAAACGTTGAACCGAAATTAATATGGATAACACCGCCGTTTTTAGCTAATTGTTTAATCATATCATCGCTCATATTACGCTCAAAACCGGGAGTAAAATGTCTTGCGGAAGAGTGTGAAGCAATCACTGGTACCTTACTAACCTCCATGACTTGATAAAAGGCTTTGTCAGAAATATGAGAAACATCAACCATTACTCCCATATTGTTCATTGCTACAACTAACTCCTTACCAAAGTCTGTCAAACCGTTTGCCGGTCGTTTTTCATCGTAGGACGAGTCAGAAATATGATTGGATTTAGAGTGACTAAGAGTGATGTAGCGAATACCTCGATCATAAAAATGCTTTAAGTTTTCTAGGTTACCCTCTATCGGCGAGCCATTTTCCATTCCCAAAGGCAACGAAATAATGCCTTTCTCAAAATTGCTCTGCATTTGTTGAGTTGTGTAGGCTAATTGAAATTTCTCTGGTGATTTATTGACAATAGCTTCCACCATGTCAATTAGTTTATCTGCGAGCTCCTTGCTTCCACTTCCTTGCTCCTCTAGCTTTGCAGGAATGTATATGGACATAAAGGGCGCATCAAGTCCGCCGCTTTTCGCTCTTGGATGATCAAAGTCACCTTTATGAGTCGACTCACTAACGTCTTCAAACTCCTCTTCAAGACGATAAGGAACATCAACATGAGTATCTGCAATGATGTATTTCTTGGTAATTTCAGTCGCAAGAATGGCTTGGTCATCTTGAGGGTTAGCCGCTTCTACTGGTGCTGGTTTAGTAGGTTGCTTTGCAACGGGGCTTTCTTGCTTAGACTGTTCACAGCCTGATAAAGCGAATACTGCAATTAGAAAAAACGTCGTAATCCTGCTTATTGATGTGCCGGGCATTTTGTTTTGAAACGTCATCCGTTGTTCCTTTTATTATTTAACAAAGACGATACTTTGCCGCTGAAATACAACAAAGTCAAATAATCAATAAGGAAGTGTATATTACGACTCAATAACCCGTTTGAATTAATATTTCTTACGGGTCATCTTTTTGCTTTTACTGCGGTTACGGCGAGACTTTTCCATAAGCTCTTTAGTGACTTTAACTTTTTTGCCTTCAAACGGATTGGCGCTTTCTTTTAGTTCAAACTTGATTGGAGTTCCGACAATTTTAAGGGCTTCTCTGAAGCCTTTTTCCAAGTATCTAACATAAGATTTAGGTAAAGACTTTGTCTGATTTCCATGGATAACAATACGCGGCGGGTTATGACCACCAGGGTGCGCATAACGTAATTTGGCTTTAAATCGCCCTTTTGCAGGAGGTTGATGCTTCGATACGATCAATTCTAAAATACGGGTCAGTTTAGAGGCAGACATTGTTACTCTAGCGCCGGCATAAGCTTCATCAACAGCTTCCCATAAGTGCCCAACATTAGTGCCGTGTAGTGCGGAAATAAATTTGATACGAGCAAAGTCTGCAAAATACAAGCGACGACCAATAGCTTCTTTTACATTGGTGCGCTGCTCTTCTGTCATATTATCCCATTTGTTGACACCAAGTACTAAAGAGCGTCCAGCATCAATAGCAAAACCCAAAAGGTTTAAATCTTGCTCTGTAATTCCTTCCCGGGCATCAAATATCATAACGACAACATTGGCGTCATTGATGGCTTGCAATGTTTTCAGGACAGAGAATTTTTCAACGGCCTCATGTACTTTACCTCGCTTACGGACACCGGCAGTATCTATCAGTGTATATTTTTTACCGCGCCTTTCCATTTCTATATAAATAGAATCGCGGGTTGTACCGGGTAGATCATAAACAACAACGCGTTCTTCACCTAACATGCGATTAACTAACGTTGATTTACCGACGTTAGGACGGCCAATAACGGCTAACTTAGGACCTTTTTCGATGCCTTCATCATCGCTTGCTTCGATTTCTTGTTCATCGATTTCAGACTCTGAACCAATGGTTGCGGGAACGATAACATCATCGATTAGACGGTTAACCCCTCTACCATGAGCGGCTGCAATTGCTGAAACCGAATCAAAACCAAGTTGATAAAACTCTGTTAATACAGTGTTTTGATCAAGTCCATCTACTTTATTAACAACTAAATGAATTTTCTTATTTTCAGAACGTAATTGCTGGGCAAATGATTCATCAATAGTGGTCAAGCCTTCTCGAGCGTTAACCACAAACAAAGTGATATCAGCTTCGCGGACGGCTTGCATTGATTGTTCGGCCATTAGCCCATCAACGCCAACCTCTCCACCGGTAATTCCTCCGGTATCAATAATAATAAAAGGTTGTTCTTTAAAGGTTGCATGACCATACTGACGATCTCGAGTTAGCCCCGGAAGATCAGCAACGAGCGCATCTCGACTACGTGTAAAGCGATTAAATAGGGTCGATTTTCCGACATTCGGACGACCAACAAGTGCGACTACTGGCAACATGATTTTGACATTTCTCCGTGACTCAATCGGTGGAAGCCGATGTCACTAAGGTTTAAACTCAATTCTTAATCAAATAGAGCGACAATTGTCGCTCTACTTTTAACATTTATGTCTCTTTACGATAGGCTTTTAAGGTACCATCTCGAGAGTACAAAACGACCTTGTCACCGATGATCAGTGGGGCTGCCGAAATACCGCTGGAGTCTACTGACTGACGACTTTCAATCAGCCCATTCTTAGTTGAAATCCAGTGCAAATACCCCTCAAAATCTCCAACTAAAATATGATCACCCATAACCGTTGGTGACGATAATTGACGACGATTCAAATCTTTTTGGGTCCAAATTATCACGCCATTACTTCGGTTAACCGCGCTAACATGGCTATTTTCATGGGTAACAAACAGTAATAACTCACTGACCGCCATATCTTGAAAAGTTGATAATTCGCGTTGCCAGTTAAACTCGCCATTTCGATAATTCAAACTCGCTAAGTTACCGTTATATGACCCTATATAGATTGATGGCCCTACTAAAATAGGCTGTAAATCAACGTCGACTAATCTTTGAATTTCTGAACTTCCTATAGGAGTCGCAATTTTCTTCTCCCAAGCAAGTTGTCCGTTTTCAAGAATAAATACCGCCAACTTACCGTTTGAAAAGCCTGAAACCACACCACCGTTAGCAATAACAGGAGAAGACTCTCCTCGCAAAGTTAATGGTGGTAATGACTCGTCATAGAACCATTTTTGCTCGCCGTTTTCAGCATCAAACAAATAGATTTTACCATCCACGGTTCTCACCGATAAGAAACCATCAGCGACTGCTGGCGCTGAAATTATTTCACTTGAAACTTGTGAGCGCCATTTTTCATCGCCATTTTCCGCGTCAAATGCTACCACCTCACCCTGGCTTGTTCCTACTGCTAGTATCTTGTTAGCAACCGCCGGTCCACCTGCGATAGGCAGCTGGGTCTCAATCTCCCATAAAGTCTTACCATTTTCAGGGTCGATTGCGGTTACCACACCTTCAGCATCTGCCACGTAGATTTTTTGATAAGCGTAAACCGGTGCGAGCCTAAGCGTTCTTTCACCAATACCATCGCCTATTGAAGTTGACCACAATGTTTTTACTTCAAATTTATTCTCAATTTCTACTAACGGATCAGGTTCGTAAATATCAACGTCATCACTACAACCGCTTAAGATTACGGAAGCGAACAGTATTGCGCCTAAACTAAAACGCATTATTCAGATGCCCCTTCACTGTTCGAATCTTGAGATTCATCTTCACTAGTATCTACTTCAATATTTTTCTCTGATACACCGGAAATGCTAGCGGTCAAGGCATCAATTTTAAGTTTAAGTGATGCATGATTAGCGGTCGCCTTGCCTGCATTGTCCGCAGCTTTATAGGCTTCTAACGCACCGGCTTTGTCACCTTTAGCAAGAAGGGCGTCACCTTTTATCAAGCTCGCTATTTCAAAATACCCAGACTCTGAGTCAAAATCCAGATGAGAGAGTGCTTGGTCAGCTTTTTCCTGAGCAACTAATATTCTTGCTAGTCGAACTTTGGCAATGTCAGATAGTTGGCTAGTAGAATGATTATCAATCACCCAAACCAATTCAGACGCCGCTGTATCTAAATCGTTTGCCTCTACCGCCACCTTAGCAATATGAAAAGCAGACAACACCGCATAATTTGAATCAGGATATTGCTCTTTTACAGCTTTTGACTTTTCTACTAACTTTGCAGAATCCTCAAGTTTGAGCTGCTCTGCAACAGTTACATAAAGATCTGAAGCGGACTCCTGATAAGCCACTTGACGTTCGTCCCAGTATTTCCAGCCGAAAAAGCCTGACAATCCTAAAACAGCACCTACCATTAGTGGAGTTCCATTCTCTTTCCACCACTCTTTTAAATCTTCTACTTGTTGTTCTTCTGTTTGATATGACACGCTATGCTCCTAATTTCAAAATCTTTTTAAATCTTACTAAAATCCACGGAAACAGCCTTTCACTCAATTGCTGTTTGCGCTTTCAACGCTCGTTAGCCGCTTTATTAGGCTAACAAACGCTCTATTTCTGTGCTTAATTGAGAAAAACTGACATTTTCTTGCGGACGTTTTTCTCTCAAATGTTTAACTGAAACCTGCTTTTCATGCAACTCGTCATCGCCCAGAATTAACGCGATAACCGCTCCAGACTTATCAGCCTTCTTAAGCTGCTTCTTAAAGTTTCCGCCACCACTATGAAGTTGAAGCTTTAATGACGGCAGCTGTTCTCTCAACGACTCAGCCAATGTAAGCCCTGCAAATTCGGCTTGTTCTCCAAGTGTGCATAGATAGACATCGCATTTTGAAGAAAGTTTATTGCTAAATTGAGGTTGCTGCTGCAATAGTAAAATAATTCGTTCTAGTCCCATGGCAAAGCCGCAGCCAAAAGTTGCTTGACCGCCTAGCTGCTCGACTAGTCCATCATATCGACCGCCAGCACAAATTGTTCCTTGAGCTCCTAATTCGGTAGTTACCCACTCGAATACGCTGCGGTTATAATAGTCCAGACCTCGAACCAAGTTCGGGTTTATGACATAGGCAATTCCTAATGCATCGAGCTTACGCTTTAATAACTCAAAGTGTTCCGCGGACTCATCATCTAAGTGCTCCATCAATTTAGGAGCCGCATCCACCACTGCTTTCATGGCTGGATTTTTAGTATCTAGGACACGCAAAGGGTTCGAGTTTAAACGTCTTTGGCTATCAGCATCGAGACTATCAAAGTTATCTTGAAGATACTCAACTAGCTTTTCTTTATAAGCTTCACGCGCTTGATTGCTACCTAGAGAATTAATTTGAAGCTCTACATTCTCAAGCCCTATCATTTTCCATAAGCGTGCACTTAAGGCGATAACCTCAACATCAATATCAGGCCCTTTGAAACCAAAGGTTTCCAGACCAAATTGGTAAAATTGGCGATACCTTCCTTTTTGAGGCCGCTCTCTGCGGAACATCGGTCCCATATACCATAGGCGCTGCTGCTGATTGTAAAGCAAGCCGTGTTGAATCCCAGCTCTAACGCAGGACGCTGTTCCTTCCGGTCTCAAGGTGAGACTGTCCTCACCTTTATCGACAAAGGTATACATCTCTTTTTCGACGATATCGGTTACTTCACCGATGGAGCGACAGAATAATTGAGTATTTTCTACAATCGGCATCCGAATTTCAGAATACCCATAACTCGCAGTCAATTGTCTCAGGCACGTCTCTAAGTAATGCCACGCCGGAGAATCCTGCGGCAGAATATCATTCATACCTTTAATTGATTGAAACGCTTTACTCACAGTTCTTTGCCACTAATTTGCCTACCGGAAATCGAACGCGCAATTATAACGGAAAAATAGGTCGAAAACAGTGTTAATTAGCCTAATTTCACCTTAGTAAATAATAAAATTGCTAGCTTTGGGATGATTATGAAGCCTAACAGTGCTGCAGGCAGGAAAATAGAGGTATTTGGCAGCTCCGCTGAGCCATAAAACAGACCCTAAAGCGGAGGTAACTTAGCGGAGGTAGTCATTATAGAGATTGAAACAACGGCTAAAAATCGGTTGCCGCTAGTTTTTCAGATACCTTGTTTAGTACCTTAATAGGCCGATTCGTATCGACCCCTAAATGTCCGAACTTATATGCCATAGAGAGCTTAATTGGCTTAACTTGGCAAAGGTCGTCTTTTTTCTGAATGACTTCAATAGAATTAGAAGCCTTGTCCGCTAGCGTCACTTCAAAATGACTGACAAAAGTACACCCTCTTGAAACTACATCAAAATAAATAAACCGATTGTCATGATGAAAGCTCAACAACTGCGCCTGTTTAGTCTGTAGCGAAGTATGGTTTTTGTTCAAAAAGGCAGACGTAGAACAACCGGTCAGGGCTGTAACTACAAAAACAAGGAGAAGTCTTATTGGTTTCATTTTTACTCCATAAATTCTTATTATAGTTGTGTCATCAGTTTGCAGTCTTTGTTGAACTGCACAAACTTGAGAGATTCATTAAAAACTAGGCGTTAATCTAACTGCCGCATTCTGAACAATTCATGAACAGCGCGTCAGCGAGAGTGCCTCCCATTGAGTTATTTGTTTATATGTGAACTATCTAACGTTCTTAAAGCAATAAAAATTCCCGCCTTTCACTATTTAGAGCGCCCACCTCTACCTAAACGCGCTACTAGCCAAATGGTTGACAGCTTTTCCGAAAATTACTCTATTCATTTTGAGCGGCCAACCAGAGGCTTCCGAGGAAAAACAAATAGCTTGCCCCTTCCTTTAAAGAACTAACACAGCTATTCTAACCAAGGGCCTCTTGAGATTTCTGTATTGCAATTGCGTAGTTATGTGAAGATATGTAAAAATGACCGGAAAAATAGCGTAAGCATTGGCTTTCATAAATGACATTTAGCGCTATGCGCTAATTACACTTTTTAACACTTTTAGTACAAGAAACTCCCGATAACAAGTGCGGCATTAGGCCATAATTAACGAATGAAACTAACTAACTAAATAAAGAATTTGAAACGATCAATCAACAACATGGCTGTCGCAACAACACTTAGAGGTTTGTTTCTCTTGGTGGCTGTTTTTTGTACTACGTCGGTATATGCCTCGGAAGTCCCCTGCTATCAGTCGGATTCCACCATAAATGATCCAACCGAGAGCAACCCCGCGGAATGCACCCAGATCGGCGAATGGAATTTTTCACTGTCCGTGGGGCTCGGAGCTAGAACCAACCCAATTTATGATTCAAGCGATATCCCTCTACTTCTATTACCGGAATTTAGTTATTACGGAGAGAGTTTTTTCATTGAAAATTTAGACCTTGGATATACCGTCTATGATTCTAATGCGTCGACTCTAAACCTACTGGCAACGCCGAGCTATGATAGCGTGTTCTTTAACCGCTGGGACCCTGGCAATTTATTTCTTAATATATCTACGGGCGCAGCAGGGGCATCTGGAATTCAGGGATTCCCTACCAACCAGCCAGATAGTGGCGACTATCGCGCCAGAGTTAGTCTTGACGAAATAGACCAAAGACAATTTTCTTATTTAGCTGGTATCGAATTTAATCATCAGTTCGAGAATTCAAACCTACAACTGAATCTGTTATCTGACATTACCAATACCCATCAAGGTCTCGAATTCCGAGCGGCATACTCTTTACCCATTAGCGAAAACTTATTGGTTTCCGTTGGTGGCAGCTGGAAGGACAAAAAATTCACCAATTACTATTACGGAATTGGAGCACAGGAAGTTGATAGCAGTCGAGCAATATACCAAACAGGTTCAAGTATTAGTCCGTTTATTCGGGTTAGTTACCGGTTTCCGGATACCTTCGCAAAAGGATGGCGAGTTAGTTTGGAGCATCAACAATTGCCCAATGAAATTACCGGAAGCCCTATCGTCGAAGAAGAAAGCGTAACAACGTTTTTCATCGGCAAACGATTTAGCTTTTGAGTGTTTTGGCTTTAAATGTTTTTTCTTCTGGAAGAAAAATTAAGCTTACTAATTATAAAAATAGAAAATAAGTCACTACAAATAAATGAAAATTAGGGGTCGAATAAAGCAAATTATACCATTGCTTTTCTTAGTTTGGAGCGGTTGTCAGATGGCGACGGTTCAAGAACTGGAAGAGTTCGGCATGCTTTTGTCCCCTGAAAACTGCTTTCTTACCAAGAGCCAGCAAATATGCAGTATCGATATAACGGCGTCATGGCGTTTAGAATCACCAAGCGATTACTGCTTATTTGTTTCCACCCAAACGGAACCGCTTAAATGTTGGGTTAATCAAACGCGTGGAAAGATAACCGCTCATTTCAAAGTCAACGAATCGGTGAAGTTTACCCTCAAAGCTTCAGATGGGCCGTTTATTCTCGAAAAGCGCTTAACGCTATATCGACAAGTAAAGAATTTGCGTAAGAAACGTAGAAATCCATGGAGTTTTTACTAGAAAATTAAACTTTGTGGATTTCGCAACAATAACAACATCAGAAGAAAAAACACTATGAGTAAGACAAAGATACTGCTAGTAGAAGATGACCTTAAACTTGCGGCACTAGTAAAACAATATTTAGAAAATGCGGGGTTTGAAGTTGCTTCAGAATCAGACGGAAATAAAGCAATAGAAACCCTTAAGACTTTTTCCCCAGACTTGCTAATCTTAGATATCATGCTCCCCGGTAAAGATGGTTTGACAATCTGTAAAGAAGTTAGACCTTTTTTTCTAAACCCAATACTAATGCTTACTGCGCGTAATGAAGATTTTGACCAGGTTTTAGGCCTAGAGTTTGGCGCAGATGATTACGTCATTAAGCCTGCTGAACCTCGTGTATTACTTGCTCGTATCAATGCATTGTTACGCCGCAGCCAATACTCGAACACACCGGATGATGCAGCCATTACCTTTGGTGAACTCACAATCGATAGGCAATCCCGTGAAGTCACTTTAGAAGGGACAAAAATAGCCCTATCTACCCATGAGTTTGACTTATTAATGACACTCTCTCTTGAGGCTGGCAAAATTCTAAATCGTGATTACCTCTTCGAGAAACTATACAATAGAGAATATGATGGCCTCGATAGAACGATGGATGTTAGGGTATCTCAACTTCGTAGAAAACTAGGAGATAGTGCCGAAGAACCGTTCCGTATTAAAACGGTGTGGGGAAAAGGTTATCTATTCGTTGCTGATGCTTGGTAATTACTTAATTTGGTCAAATAAGATAAAAGTTACTTTCAATGAATAGCGTTTTCATTCGATTATACTTACTCATTGTCGCTACGGTTATTGTCATCGGTTTTGGCTTAGACCTATCTTGGCAGTTGATACAAGTTTCCAATGAAGAAAATGAATTGCAAACTAAGTACGCTCAGCTAGTCACCGAAAAAGTCGATAGCTACTCTCTTCAACAACTTCAAACATTTAAAAATAATCCTGCGCCAAATGACGCGGCGGTTGCAACTGATTTCGAATTGCTCGACAACTCATCTCCAATGGGTCAAGCACTGCTTGAACAGATCTCTGAACAAGATATTATTTGGGTTCAAAATGAAGACGGCAACTTTGCTTTCAACGCATTAAAAAATCATCCTTTTATTATAAAGATAAGCTACCCGGAAGCGAAGGATATCAACACACTTAAATATGCACTGGTGGTCCTATTTTACAGCTTAATAGCACTAGTTATTTATTTCTGGTTCCGCCCTCTATCATCGGATCTCAACAAGCTTGAAAAAGCAGTAAAGGAGTTTGATAACCATCAATGGCAGTCGAAAGTGCGCCTGCCTTCTACCTCGTCAATTAAACATTTGGCTTCAGCTTACAATGGCTTGTTGGATAAGATTAAGCTATTGGTCGAAACGCAGCAGTCTATGTCCCACGCTATATCCCACGAATTGAGAACACCGTTAGCGAGAGTGCGTTTTTCTTTACAAATGGCCCAAGAAAGCACGGATACTAAAGCCATAAAACTGCAGTTAGAAAGTATTGAAGATGATGTTTCTGAAATGAACGATCTGATTAGTGAGTTACTTAACTTTGCTGCTCTAGAAAACACCACAAAATTAGCGACCCAAGAAAAGGGCGACCTTAAAGAGCTAATTAAAAACGTCGTTAACCGATTAAAGATCGACCCTAGTCGCTTTAAGATTTCAGTGAATTCAGAGATAACAAACAATATAGCAAAATGCGACAACTACTTAATGGAACGAGCTATTCAAAATCTGCTGGTTAATGCCACTAAGTTTGCACGTAACGCTATTTCAATTACTCTTTGGGAAGACAAAAGTAATTATCACATTTGTGTGAATGATGATGGTCCAGGAATTCCAGAGGAAAACAGGTCTAAAATTTTCGAGTCTTTTGTCCAACTTAACGATAAGAATAAAAGCCAAGGATTTGGCCTTGGCCTAGCCATTGTAAAACGAGTCATGTTATTACATCAGGGGACTGCTGAAGTTACACAATCAAAATTTGGCGGTGCCAAATTCATACTGAGTTGGCCTAAAAATAAAGAAAGCTAACTAAGTTATTCTGTCATCAACAAAGCCGAGTTCGAACTCAATCGAAAGCCTGACTGTTATACCTATAAAGAGCGATTTACCCAAAAGCCCTTCTCATATTTAACAACCTGAGTTGGCCAATAATGCTCATCCGGTTTTAATGTGATAATCGATTCTCTGCCAATTAAGTCAACGAAACGAATTCTAAGGTAGTCTTTATCTGAATGTTGCTGAGTCAATGCAATAAATTGCGATAAGTCATTGACCTTTTGACCTTCAATTTCAGTAATGCGATTCAATGGTCTAAGTCCAAAGCGGTTAGCTGGCGACCCGTACCAGAACCATGAAATGTAAACTCCCGACTGCTCCACCCCATGCTGGGCAGCAATTGCTCTATGGGGAGACTGCAATAATGCGCCGGCCCAAAGATAAGCAACTTCAGTATCCTCAGAAGATAACCGAGTAGCGTTTAACTCAATTGCAACCTCACTTCCTTCTCGCCAAACGGAAAGCTGGACAGGCTGGTTAGTCACAACACGATCAATATCGCTAAAGTCGCTTACGAGGTTACCGTCAATAGCGAGTAATAGATCGCCATCTTTCAATTTATCAAAAGCGTCGGTACCGGCTACTCGCTTGGAAACTTGAAGGACCTGAGTCAACTCGGACTCCGATTGAAAACGCGACATCCAAGAATCTGATAGCCCATAGTTTCTCGCGTTTGCAACGCTTAATGCCGATAGCTCGACATCAAGTGAGTGCCATTCAATACCGCCGCTTCTTAACCACTGTTTTTTCATCTTGAGGATCTGACTAATCGGTAGGCCTCGATCAAAGGTTTGCCCACCCGCTCGACCAGCTGAGAAATTGGTCCACCAAGATCGAATTTTTCCGCGTTTATCAATAAGAATTCCACTGGCCACTTTAGGAGGATTATTAATTGTCACAGCATTAGTATTAACCTGCTTAAACTGGGGCACTCTAGGGTTAGGGAGAACCAAAGGGTCATTAGAGGATACCGTTAATTTTTCGCTGATAAGTCGATTGCCGGTTTGATAACCGACCAACCAAACGGAGTCTCCACCGGTTAAGGTCTCAGCACTTAATGAGGCGGAGCGGACATTAGTGTCTTTTAATAAACGAGTATCGTATTGTAACAACGCAAAGCTATGAAGCGGGTTTATTGACAGGACTTTTACCGGCAGTTCGGCTATTCCAGCAAAAGTAATAGTAACCTCAGCCATTTTTACCGGTACCGTATTTCTATCCGCTATGACTAACCCTCGCTCCGCATCTACCACTAAACCAGTTCCGGAATAGTTAGAATAATTTTGACCGTCAATATGATAAGGCAGTGCCGCTTTTACAAGCACTAATGACCGAGCAGCTTTGCTCACCAGTCTATTCGAGTGTTTCTTAAAGTTCACTTCTGACGCTTTAGGAGTGTTCACCTTCTGATTCAGGTCGACTGATTGACATGGCCAAAGGCCAGTATCGTCATTTCGTTTACATCGCCGATTTAGATGCCATTTTGTTTGGAATTTTACATTAGCAATGCGCTGTACATTAGGGTTTCCAATGGTTACATATTTGACGCTAAAATACTCATCTTGCTCAAGCGTTGAAAAGGCCTGCTGAGCATCTAATAAATCGTTTATCGTTAGACCATTAATTGATTTTATTACAACGCCTCTACCCAGTCCGGCATTGGCGAACATGTAACCAGGGTTAGAAATAAAAATACCATCTGTAGAAAGGTTAGTCTGCCTTGCTAGCTGATAAGAAAACTTGTTGAGTACCGCGTCGGAGATCTGGAGGTATTCGTCAGGAGTAATCGAGTGAAGGTTCTGCACTAATAGCTCAATATCCAACGCCCTATTTTGTCTAAATATGCGCAGAGAGATCTTTTTTCCGACATGTTGGTCTAGAAAAATTTCAAACTTCTCATAACGATTGATAAACTGCTGGCTTTGAGTTGTGGATGACAAAGAAACAATAATATCTCCAGGTAAAAGCAGGCCATCACTTGGCCCCTCTCGTACGGTTTTTAAAACGGTTAACATACCGCGTCCGCCGTTGTTCTCTCTAAACTGCTCTTCCAGCTCACTTGTTAAGCCTAACCGTCGAACTTCGTCAAAGGTTTTATAAGACAACGTCGATTGAATAGTGCCGCGGCTAATAGGTTCAGCATTTCGAATTGATGCCAACGCTCTAGTAACTTTATAAAGTGGAAGAAAAAAACTCGAAGAGGATCCGTTATTTCCACCGGCATTCAATGCTATAACTTTTCCCGAAGAGCTGATTACCGGCGCCCCGGAGGAGCCACCTGATGTATCCGCGGCAGACTGGTAATAAAAAGTATTAAAGTCGTTATAGCGACCGACACCGTAAAATGGTGCAGAACGATCGAGCCTCGCCAGCGTACCAGATAAGATTGACATTTGCTCACCAGAGTCATTTCCGATGACCCTGATTTCTTGGCCTACCGTAGCCAGCGCTTCATCCAACACAAGCGCTTCTGGTTGAATAAACTTCAGTGCTTTGGGAGAGTATTTGAAAAATCCAAAATCATGGACAGGGTCGCGATAAATAGGGACCAGTGAAACTTCCTCGCTATTGGCAAAAATCGCCTGAGCTGTTACAGGTCCCGGTTGAACAACGTGGCGATTAGTAAGGATAATTCCCTGCTTTGCATCGACAACAAAACCAGTTGCTTGGGTAACTTTACTTCCCTCTGTATCAAAAGGACGAACCGCATTTATTCGAATACTGACAATGGAGTTACTCGCCTTAGCGACTACCTGGTTCCAACTCTGGCTTTCAGCATGAAGAAGACAAGGAACAACTAACATTATCAAGCAAAGGTATTTTTTCATCTGTTAATTTCCTTTGGGTATAAACTTCCGTTATTACAGATACAATGACCCATTGATTGAGCCATGTTAATGGGGATTAATCTATTAAGTATCAAAAGTAGGCTAGTGCCATAGAGAGGCAAGCAATCAAAAAAGAAAGCTGGAAGCTCAATACTTGATAACTTGCTATGATTCGCCTATTGGGCTCGGTTCGCATAGAAACCAGCGAACCTTTTGTTAAGATTGTTGAACATTTATTAAGGCTTCGCCTTTAGTCTTCTCTTCAAGAGAGGACTGCCGACTCGCAATTTTGTCTCTTACTTGACGTTCAATCTTGTCGACTAATTCATCATTCTTTATCTTGTGGCTCTTCTCACCGCCATCGTATAGCAGGCTAGATTTTAAACCACCGGTTAACCCTAAATCCGCTTCTTTAGCTTCACCCGGTCCATTAACCACACAACCAATTATTGCCACATCTATAGAATCCTTCACGTCTTCAAGACGCATCTCTAATTCATTGACGGTTTTAATAACATCAAACTGCTGACGAGAGCACGATGGGCAAGCAATCAGATTTATTCCTCTGTTTCTAAGACTTAATGACTTTAGAATATCAAAACCTACTTTGATTTCTTCAACCGGATCAGCTGCCAACGAGACTCTAATGGTGTCACCGATGCCTTCAGACAGTAACAGTCCAAGCCCCACCGAGGACTTAACCGCTCCGGCCCTTAAGCCGCCGGCTTCAGTAATGCCAAGATGTAAAGGTTGGTCGATTTGACCGGCCAGTTTTCTATAGGCCGATACGGTCATAAAAACATCCGACGCTTTTAAACTAATTTTGTAATTTTGGAAGTCGTATTTATCAAGAATATCGATATGCCTAAAGGCGGATTCAACCAACGCGTCAGGAGTTGGCTCGCCGTACTTCATTTGTAAATCTTTCTCAAGGGAGCCAGCATTAACACCAATTCTAATCGGAATATTGTTATCTCTTGCTTTTTCTATGACCGCCCTAACCCTGTCTTCTTTTCCGATATTACCAGGATTAATTCTCAAACAATCAACACCGTAATCTGCAACTTTTAATGCTATCTTATGATCGAAATGGATATCCGCTACCAAGGGTACTGGAGAGGATAATTTTATCTTCCTAAATGCTTCAGCTGCATCCATAGTGGGTACTGACACACGAACAATATCGGCGCCGGCATCGGCAATACGATTGATCTGTAATAAGGTCGCTTCAACATCACAAGTCTCAGTATTCGTCATGCTCTGTACGGCAATAGGTGCATCACCACCTATCGGAACATTTCCAACCATTATCTGTCGGCTGTGCCGCCGTTTTATCCAGGACTCACCTTTCATTACTACTACTCTCAGATTAAATTAATTAAGTACGATTTCCGCACGACGCCCGGCTCTATAGCTGGAAAGGTCATAAGCATTGCCTGCGAAACTCAATGAAACCGCTGACGGGTCACCGAGAACGACAACAATCGGCGCAACCCCAGAGATTTCCATATGCTTGCCGTTACGCTTTACACCGAGAGCAATCACTTCTCCGCGCGCGTCAACGACTCTTACCCAACAGTCAGCGGTAAAATCCATAACAATATCTTGTAGTACAAGGGATTTATTAGCGGTCGATAAATCTGCGGCGCTCTGCTCCGATGAGGTTTGCGATTGAGCTAATGATGCTTCTTCAGCAACTGCCGCCATTTCATCGTCAGCTTCTAATTGAGCTGCACCTGAGTCTACCGCGGTTTGAAGTTCAGAATCTTGAAGTTCAGAGCCTTGACCAGTCTGTCGCTGATCAGCTGCACCATTAGTAGAAACAGCGGTTGGTTGATTCTCTACTGGAGAGAGTTCGTTGCCGGAATCAGATTGTGAGCCCAGCTCTAAATCGGTCCCGGAATCAAGCTCCGAATCGACGATATCCAATTCCGCTACCACGCCTCCCTCGGCAGAATCGGCAGAATCGGCAGAGTTTGCTGGCACAATATATTGGTTCCAAACTTTCCATCCTGCAAAACTCAAGAAAAGAAGGACCAAGATAAATGAGGTTCCTTTAATTAAGTAGCTATTTGAATTAAGTTCTTTTCTGCTTGCTCCAAATTTAGAAATAGTTTGAACCTTCTGTAATGAAGGTTCGCTAGAGCCGGTTTGACTATCGAATTCGCCTAGAATGGTTTTGGTATCCAAGCCAACTTTAGTTGCATAGGATTTCACGTATCCTCTGATAAAAGCGACCGGAATATCCTGTTCAAAATCATTATCCTCAATTCCAGTGATAATGGACTCTGATAAATTTAACTCCGTGGCAAGTGCTTCACTGGATAATCCTAGGTTTTCTCTAGCCTGAGATAACATTACACCGATATTAAGCGCCGTCTCATTATCTTCGGCTATTTGTTTATTTACATCCATTGGTCTTTACTATCCAAATACGCCGCAGTTTCGTCGGAATCGGGGTATAGCTGCTCAAGTTTAATTGCATAACTTGCCAAACTATCTTTGTCGTTTCTGAAAAAAGCAACTCGAAGAGCTAGCCAGAGTGAATTTGACGATGGTTTAGAAACCTCTTCATAGCGTTTCATATAAGAATGAGCACGTTCATAGCGTTTTCTCTCGTACTCAACTTCCGCCATTTCAATAAGTGCTCGAGGAAGTTTATTGTCTCGATTAAGTGCTTTTCTAAAATACGAAGTCGCTTTTTTAACGTTGCCGTTAAGTTTAGCGCAAACCCCAGCATTCATATAAGCAGACGCAATACTCGGGTAGATAGGTTGCTCAATAGCGCGGTTAAAATATTCGTCAGCCTTTTGATAGTTTTTTTTGCCGCACAGAAAGGAAGCATAACCATTTAGGAAATCAGGGTTTTTCGGCTCCAGCCTTAGTGCTTTTTTATAAGACTTCTCGGCTAGGTCTAGTTCTTTGACCTGCTCAAAATAATAAGCGATACCAAAATGAACATTGGCGTTATCGTCGCTTAATTCAAGCGCTTTATCTAAATGTCTTTTTGCATTCTGCAAACTGCCGTTTCGAAGGTACTTTAAACCCGCACTTAATCTGACTTGGGCAGCTTTTTGTCGGTCGAAATCAGAGTCATTACTACTGGAACTTTGCGTGCCGCTGGAGCTTATCTTACTGTTAGAAGTCGTTTGGCAGGCAGAAAGGGTAGCGACCGCAAGTAAAATGACCGATACCTTAAGAGTTTTCAAATGCATTGCAGCGTGCTCCCGAAAGCTTAACAAATGATTAAAAGTGATTTAATCATACCACACTGTTGGGCTTGTATTTGTGTCGAATAGCTAACAATTTTCCCAAACGCAGCAATTGATTGTCAAGTTACAAAATAAGACTATTTCTAGTCTGTCCGTCACCTCAGACAAGAATCTCTAGCTGAGGTTCAATAGACAATAAAAACACCTATCAATGAAGTGTTTTTACCTCAATTTTCTCCATTTTTCGCAACTTTCTCTCTTCACGACGGGTACGATCATTTACTTGTCCAACCAATTGTCCACAAGCCGCGTCAATATCATCCCCTCGAGTACGTCGCGTAACAACAACGAAGCCTTTCTTGATCATAATATCACCAAACTTATCAATATCTTTTTGAGTAGAGGTTTGATATTGGGTTTGCGGAAATGGGTTAAATGGAATTAAGTTAATTTTGCACGGAATGTCTTTTAATAAACGGCATAACTCACGTGCATGTGCAGCGGTATCGTTCACCCCTCGCAGCATCACATATTCTATGGTGACCTTCTTACTGGCCTTAGAGTCATCAAGGTATTGCTTTACCGATGGTAACAATACCTCAATCGGGTATTTTTTGTTAATTGGAACCAACTCGTCTCGAAGTTCATTATTAGGAGCATGAAGAGAAAGTGCTAACGCAACATCAGCTTTATCAATTAACTTGTTTAAACCGGGTACAACTCCCGACGTACTAATAGTAACGCGTCTTTTTGATAGCCCGTATCCGAAATCATCAAGTAGAATATCGCAAGCTTTAACAACCGCGTCATAATTTAATAACGGCTCGCCCATTCCCATGAATACCACGTTGCTAATTCTGCGTTTACCAGTCGTTCTTAACGCGCCGATGCGTCTGGCGGCCAGCCATACTTGACCAACAATCTCAGCAGTCGATAAATTTCGATTAAAGCCTTGTTGCGCGGTTGAGCAAAAAGAACAATCCAAAGCGCAGCCAACTTGAGAAGATATGCACAAAGTGCCTCGTTCGCCATCGGGAATAAAAACGGTTTCAATTGCCTGACCATCACCGTTTTTGAGGGCCCATTTTATTGTGCCATCATCGGAGAGCTGCTCACTAATAATTTCAGGACCTTTAATATCACAGATTTCAGAAAGTTTAACTTTTAACGCTTTGGAAATGTTGGTCATTTGTTCAAAGTCGTCGGCAACAAACTGATGCAGCCACTTAAAGACTTGAGGAGCACGGAAAGGTTTTTCGTCAATTTCCTTAAAGAAATCGACCATTTCTTCGCGTGTCAGGTCGAGCAGATTTAATCTATCACTCATTACAATACCTTTACGAAATATTAAAATTCGGTCGTTGTTAAACCAAACTTATTGTTACTAACATTTAAGACAAACTGCGAAGCTTAAGGGTATATTGTTGTATAACCTAAGACCTCGCTGTTTGAATAGTTATCTTTATTGTATAAAGACTATCGAATTCGCTTGCAGATTTCTTCTTCAGTGAAGAAGTAAGAAATTTCACGAGCAGCTGATTCTGGGGCGTCAGATCCGTGAGCAGCATTTTCATCAATTGATGAGGCGAAATCAGCGCGTAAAGTTCCACGAGCCGCTTCTGCAGGGTTAGTAGCTCCCATGATTTCACGGTTTGCTTTGATCGCGTCTTCACCTTCTAATACTTGAACCATAACAGGTCCAGAAGTCATAAAAGCAACTAAGTCTTTGAAAAAAGGACGTTCCTTATGCTCAGCATAAAAACCTTCTGCTTTTTCTTGGCTTAATTGCATCATTTTGCTTGCAACAATTTGAAGACCAGCACTTTCAAAACGTGCATAAATCTGTCCAATTAGGTTTTTTGCTACTGCGTCTGGCTTAACAATTGAAAAAGTACGTTCGATCGCCATGGTTTACTCCAATAAAATTATAAAATTGACTATTTAAATCAATAGGTTAATAAAATTCTGTCGCACCGGATTTTTGCACCTGATGCTGAGGGCGCGTATTATACACGGGTAATAAGGGTGGGAATAGACCTGATTAAGATTTAATCAATATTATTCTGCAACAAAAGCAAAACAGCTTCAGAGGTCTCTTGAACAGACGGGTTTTCACTAGAGATATTGTGACTGATTGAGTCCGAGACGATAGCGGTTCGAGCTTCAACAATGTTAACAACCAGCCGCATTTGCTGCCCTTCGGAGCGTAAAGTCGCTTCAATGATCCATTGCACGGAGAATTCCCTAGCTAATCGAGGGTATAGAGAGTGCTGCTCACCAAACAAGGTTCTAGAGGATAAAAAACGAATGTTATCGGTTTGAAGAATCTTTTCCCGTAAGTTTGACTCAAATTGATTAGCAATAGCTTTTTCAGCAACGCTTTGTTGCTCTATAGGCATCAATACCACTGCGACAACATCTGTCTTAGCAAACTGATTGACACCCCACAAAAAACCGAATAACAGCAACATAAATCCTGCAATTGTGAGCGCGCCCCAAATTACCCAACCTTTCACGGTTTCCGATTTAGAGCGATTTCTCTGCTTACTGCTAATCTGGTGGTCGACATTTGAGTCTTGCAAAGGTTTAGTATGCTGCTTGCCCTGCTGCAGGCCTATTTCTTTTGGTTCGCCATCGTCAGCTTTTATGTGCGAAGCGGTAGCCGCTGTCCTGCCAGAGCTCTCGACCAGACTGTCGACAACCGGCAGCCAACGGTACCCTTGTTTAGGAATCGTCTCTATAAGTTCTTTTTCGGTAGAAAGGCGGCTAAGTTGGTTCCGTAAATCTGAAATACTGCGTGTTAAACTATCGTCACTAATCACCTGATTAGTCCATACTTGCTCAAATAACTCACCACGACTAACGACCTTGCCGTGGTTCTGAAGTAAGACTAACAAAACCTTAAAGTTAACTGGACCAAGCCTAATGCTGTTGTTTGATGGTTCATCAGACGTAGATAACCCGCCGATAACTTTCCTTGATTCAGGGGAGATTCTCAGACCCGCGGTACAGATTACTTTTTCTAAGTGAACTTGATGCATAGCACGCAGTTTATCACCATATCTTTGTAATTAAAGGCGTCTGAGAGTGATTTCATGTTTCTAGGATGTTTTACTCAGGTTAATTCCAATGGTTTCAGAGAGAATTAAGCTAACGAAAGAACCAGCGTTTTTTGTCCAGTTTGCGAAACTGAAACGAATGTCGATGAAGAAACGCTAATAACTATATGTGAGTAACAATCTATGAGTTTACCAAAAACCAGCAAGCTTATTATTTGGGCTATCAGCCTAATATTTTGTGTATTTATTTTTACTATTACATTTGCCAACTTCTCAGCATTCGATGAGCAACTTTCCGATGATGTAAAAGCAGTATTAGAACCACGTAATCAGTTAGACAAATCAAATAATGCTTTCTATGCGATATGGGGGCTGACCGCCGCTAATGAAAAAGACTTTATGGTTTCGGGGCAAAAACTGGTTGAGCGTTACCTCGAAAACAAAAATAAAACCGGCAGCGAAGCCCTCACTGATAATGACTATTTAGACATTATGGGTGGCAATGATTTCGATATACAATGGCTAGAAACAGTTGAAAACTGCACCGCAAGGCGATCTCTAAAATGCACTGAACATCTCGCAGAAAGAATCAAAAATCAGCCGTTAGAAAGCGAAAGACTTGCGGTTTTGTTACAGCGATACAGTGAAATTCTTGACCTAAACGACTACCAGTCTCTTGATAACTATACTTTTACCAGTCCTTTACCCCCTTACGGCGTTATTATGAGAGTCAGGCAAGTTTATTTAGCTAAGGCTTTATTGCTAGAGTCACCCGATGCAGTTATCAATGCGCTAGGAAAAGACATTTCTTTTTGGCGAATGATGCTGCGAGAAGGAGACTCTTTAATTGACAAGATGATTGCAATAGCAAGCTTGTGGAGTAATACCCAAGCAGTGTCCGATTATGTAAGAAAACCTTCCAACCTGTCAGAAAAACAACTTATATCTTTAGAACGACTTCTAATACCTCTGTCGAATGAAGAACGGGATATTAGCGAAGCTTTCCTATTTGAAGAAAAAGCCTTTTATAACACTTTAATATCTCTTGATTCTGATGAACTGGCTAGCTTAAGCGATTCCGCCAGTCCAGTATTTTGGTTTTTACTACCTAATGCAACCGTTAACGATTACCATCAATTTTTTGTTAATAAATTACAAGAATTGAATAAAATGTCAGCTAATGAATTTGCTCAAGTAATTAGACCAACCGACAATCAACAAGAGCATTGCTGTTTTGAAGAAATAGAATCCTTGATCAGTTTTTCTCCTAAGACGCTTTATAATATTGGAGGAAAACTGTTACTTTCTTCGATTGTTTTTAACGCCCAAGATTATATTGCCAGGGTTCACGACCTGGACGGCGTTATTAGCTTAGTGCGCTTACAGCTGGCGTTGAAGAAAACGGATATGTCCGCCTCGCAGTTTATCGAACAGTCGACAATAAGAGCGCCATACGGCGAAGCCCCCATAAACCTAAACAAAGATAAGCAACAACTTAGTTTTGAGTGTCTAGCCAAAGGTTCGTTATGTGAAATCAAGATAGCGGCAGCTCAGTAAGCAGCTCCTGCTCGATTCGTTTCAATGCTTTAGGCTCTATGTATTGATATCATTTATCCATTCAAGGTTTTTGATATCAAATAGCTTTTCAAAGAAAAGTTCACTATCAGTCTTCGACAATGATTTGAGATAATTATTTACTTTGCTTGAGCTAAAAGAACTTATCCCTAGATTTACCGCCAATACAGTTAGTCAACCAATCATATTGACTAGCGTAGGCTTACAAAAACTAAACTTTTTGTTTAACCTAAATCAAATATATTGGCACCTGAATTTTCAAAAAAAATCGCGTTTCTCGTTTGAAAGTGCATTCTTGACAGCCACTTTCTGATTTTTCCCAAGTAAAATTTTCCATTGGTTCCAGGTCTCTTTTGCCAATATTTTACCGACTTTTGAGCACCATATATCATGATACATACGCTTAATAAGCCGGTTAGTATCCGGAGATCGTTCAATTAGTTGATTAGCTAACTGTTGCGCATAGGTCATCGGCGAATCCGTCACTTTAGTAACAAGCCTTAACTCCAGGGCGTTTGCCGCAGAAAATGGGCGCGCGGTCATTGCTAGTTTCATAGCGTGGTCTACGCTTACAAGCTCCGAAAGCGCAACGGTTCCTCCCATATCAGGTATAAGTCCCCATTTTGCTTCCATGATAGAGAGGGAGGTATCCGGTGCAGCTACTCTAAAGTCTCCGCCAAGCGCTATTTGCATACCACCTCCCCAACAATTGCCGTGCAAAACCATAATCACAGGCACCTTTAGCTGTCTCCAACCAATGGTTACTTGCTGCGCTAAATTAGCTTGGGTTGGCCACCATTTCCAAAGCAGTCTAAATCCGTTGCGCCGATTACTCATCACCGACTTAACATCAAGGCCAGAACAGAAACTTTCGCCCGCTCCTTGCACAATGACCACTCTAAGGCCCACCACGCGTTTAAGCTGCCTTATAGTCGCAGCTATCCCCTCGAACATAGCCATATCAAGGGCATTATGCTTATCTGCGCGATTTAGGGTTACCGTCGCAATGCCTTTTTCGATGGATAGCGTTACTCGTTTATCGCTCATAGGTGTCCTAACAAAAAATTTTAAGTGTAAATTGAAAATCAAACCTTTAAAACTCAAACCATTAAAACTCAAACCATTAAAACTCAAGCAAGTATTAACAATATGACTGGCTTAAATAGAAAATCAACTTAATCAGGAAATTGCTAAAACTAACAAACTAAAATATCTAGGAGATTAAAGTATCTAAGCAATTAAAGTATCTAAGAGATTAAAAATAATTAGCTAATAGCACTCATTATTTAGGATTATAATCATAACAAGCCGATAATTGCTGCTTTATTTTCGCGGTAATAACCAAACCAACGGTCTCCGAATGACTATGCGGGTCCACACAGATAGCAATGACACTCGATTTTACAAATTCTATAACCATTAAGCCCTATAAATGGTAGTTCTCGCCATAATTGAACATCTTTAACGTAGATTTCTATTCTACAAATCAGATAACATTACACTCATTGACCTGTCTAAGTTTTAACATACGATCAACGAGGAAGCATTAGTGCCTTTGATTCAATCATTAGTCTGTCTAAAAGGCCACGATAGTGGTCGGCGTTTCGCAGTAATTAGTCTAGTTTGCTATGTATTATTGATAGTATTAGCGCCCTTTTTATCCAAACTCGCAATATTAGTAATATTACTTTTTGCAGTAACCACTCCCCTATTGGCTCTTGCAGCAATGCGGCGAATCCATGATGCCGGGTTTGCTACACCGCTGGCTGGAATTCCAATAGTGGTTTATTGGCTTATCTTTTTCTCCTTAGTTTTCATAGACGCCAACAGCAAATGGACTCTTTTGATTCTTGGCGCCCTCGTAACCGTTGCATTTTCAGCTCTCAAAAATAGCAAGGTGCGCAGAAACCATCACTATGATTATGGATATTCTGGACCCGTTGCTTTAAAACAGAAACAGCAGCCAAATATTGTAAACGAACGAATAGAGCCGACCATAGCGGCACCGGGGCAATACTCGCAGGGTACCTCAGAGCAACTAGCCAATGGGTCCACGGAACAGAGCCACAGAACATCAGCGGATCAGTTTGAATCCTCTCAACAATCTTCAGCGGAGGCTCAAAATTGGCAGGTACAATTTTCCGATTGGATCACAAATAATCAAACGATGGCGATAGCAGTAACAGCGTTAATCACGGTGCTAATTTTTATTTCGGTAATGATGTCCGGTGAAGCCGAAGAAGAAAAAGAGATTGCTAAAAAAGTTGAGCCTATCATTGTCGAAACGCAGCGCTTAAACAAATTGGAAATGCCCGACCAATTTTGGGTCATGCATGATCAAAATGATGCAATAACAATCGGCTGGGAAGGTTCTCTTGTTTCCGGTGAACCTTCTGGTTTTGAGTACTGGTCAGCTGCTACCGCAATCGGCGACAGAGATTGTATTTCACTCTCTTTTACCCTTGGTGAAAATATAAGAACCTTAGACGTCACGGTTAAAAATAGAGGTGATTATTACGCTCGTTTTTCGCCGGTGGACTCTGAGGTGATAATAAAATCGATAGCCAATAAAGATCGATTTAAACTTTGTGGTTATGAATTTAAACTTAACGGTACTCGAGCAATTCTGACTAGAAATAGTAAGTATTCTGGTTACCTAAAACCTTAGTGATCGATAGTGACGGGTAGCTTCTTATTGGTAGCTTATTGATGGTTTATTGATAGCCTATTTATAGATAGTAGGGTCAACGACACCAGCGTTTTCAAAAGCCGTTTTTCTTATTCTGCAAGAATCACAAACGGCGCACGCTTTGCCCTTTGAATCCGCTTGATAGCAAGAAACCGTTGTTGAATAATCAACCCCCAGTTCAATTCCTTTTTTAATTATGTCGACTTTAGTCAAATGTAAAAGCGGAGTCTCTATAACGACTCCATGCCCTTCTACTCCCGCCTTTGTCGCTAAATCTGCCATTGACTGAAAGGCTTCTACATATTCAGGACGACAATCAGGATACCCTGAATAGTCCACAGCATTAACCCCCGCAAAAATGGCTTTGGCTTGCAAAACTTCTGCCCACGCTAAAGCTATCGATAAAAAAACCGTATTTCTTGCGGGTACATAGGTTGATGGAATTCCCTCCGCATTATTATCTTCGGGCACAGCTATGCTATCGTCGGTTAAAGAAGAACCACCAAAACTAGCTAAATCAAGGTTAATCACTTTGTGTTGAACGACCGTCGAGTTTTCAATCAATCGCTTCGCAGCTTCTAGTTCGGAGGAGTGTTTTTGACCATAACTAAAACTCAATGCGTAACACTCATAACCCTTTGATTGGGCAATTGCTAAACAAGTTGTAGAATCAAGACCGCCGGAAAATAAAATAATGGCTTTTTGTTTCTGTTTCATAAATTACCTAATGATTGTTTAGTGCCCTTGGGCGTCGTTCCAAAGAATCTTATGCATTTGTATTTGAAACCTAACCGGAAGATTATCAGCAATAATCCACTCCGCTAACTCTCGCTCGTCTATTTCACCAAAGCATGGAGATATCAATACGTTGGTTATTTCCGACAACCGGTATTGATCAATTTGCATTTTCGCCCAATCATAATCACGGCGACTCATCACCACAAATTTGACTTCGTCGCTTTGGGATAGATGTTGGATATTAGAATAACGGTTTTTGTCCATCTCACCGGAGTCCGGGGCCTTTAAATCCATCACCTTATTGACTCGAGGATCTACCTCAGAAATATCCAAAGAGCCACTGGTTTCAATGGATACGTTATATGACTTATCGCATAACTCGGTCATCAATTCCAAACAAGGAACCATTTGAGCTAAAGGTTCTCCACCAGTGATGCATATGTTTTGCGGATTATAGGAATCAATTTTTTTAATCAATTCCGCCATCTCCCAATACTCACCACCGGTAAAGGCATATTCCGTATCACACCAAGTGCAACGCAGTGGACAACCCGTTAATCTAACAAATAGCGTGGGTTTACCAATGCTGGAAGATTCTCCCTGCAAGGAATAGAAAATTTCGGTAATTCTAAGACGTGACAATTTCGTGTTTTCTCTAAGTGAGGGGCCGACAATATTAGCAACACATTAATCGATAGAACAATCCCACTTGCCCTTGTTCAAAAAGGATTTAGGGAATTAACTCGTATCACAAGACAATGGGTGACAGCTACCTAGCAAGCCACCACAAGGATACCAGCGTGTTTAATGGCCAGCCTTTTTCAGTTTGTCCAAACCTTTTCTAGCTAATTGCTGCTGTGAGCCTTTGCTATTATTTAATACTTGAGTATATTGCTCTCGAGCTTCAGCCCAGCGTTCTGATTTTAAATAGATATCGCCTAGCTTCAACTTGGCAACATTAACCTTTGCAGAACTAGGAAACTCAGAAATCAATGACGTAAACTGCACTTCAGCTTCAGCAAGTTTTCCTTGTACCAAGTAGACTTGCCCCATCCAATAACGAGCGTTATCCGAGTAATTACTATTTGGATGTTTAATCAAAAACGCGTCAAATGCAACCAACGCTTCGTCGTATTTACGATTTCGAACTAATTCAAACGCCGCCTCAAACTGTCTGCCGGCGCCAACGCTGTTCTTTTGCGCATCGCTTATTTGAGTATTATTTTGCTCAGCAGGCACTACCGTATTGGAAGCACTTTTGTCACTTGCTTTTTCCGAAGCTGGAGGAGTTGCGGCTCCACCAGCCAAACGGTCTTCAATCTCTCGATACAGATCTCGCTGTCGGTCCTGAATTTGCTTCAACTTAAAGGTATTGTCTTCAACTTGACCCGTTAAAAGTCGTACCTCACGCTGCAGCTCACTCAGCTGATAGCTTATGTCAGCTTGAACCTGATTGCGTGTTTGGTTTAACTCTTCAAGGTGCTTGATTCGCTGTTCAAGCGTTAAAGAGCTACTTTCAGCAGCTGCAACTGATGAAACCAAGGAGAGGCCAACGATTGAGGCAAAAAAAACGGTGACACTAGTCACCGCTTTTCGTGCCGATCGATAATGACTTAAAGATCGTTTATTTATCATAATTTCTTCTTCGTAAAGTAAAAAAGTCTTATTCTGTGTAATCTAAAACTGCACGACGATTCTGAGACCAAGAAGCTTCATCATGACCCATCGCTACAGGCTCTTGCTCGCCATGAGAAACGGTTTTGATTTGGCTTGAAGATACGCCGTAAGACATTAGAATTTGGGCAACAGCTTTAGAACGACGCTCGCCAAGTGCTAAGTTGTATGCAGGAGTTCCACGCTCGTCACAGTGACCGTCAACAGTTACTACAATGCCTGAGTTCTCAGCTTGAGAAAGGAACCAAGCGTGAGCTTCAAGAACTGCACGTCCTTTTGAGCTTACAACGTCTTCGTCTAATTCAAAGTAAACCGTTGTTCCGGCAGCTTCACGAGCAGCAGCATTCGCTTCGGCAGCAAGTTCTTCTGGAGTCTTGGTAGGTGGAGTTGGCACAACAGCTGGTTTAACTGTTTCTACGACTTGTTGCTCATCATCCGTATTTGAACCAGCACAAGCAAACAATAATGTAGCGGACGCTACGATTACAACGCTCTTCCCAAATTTGACTATAGACATTTATTCTCTCCCATTTATGGATTTTATTAGGTTTATTTTAGTTAAAAGTGTAATTGTTCTAAAATTGGCTCTATTATCAACGAATAAGCAAACCACAATCAAGAGTTGATTAAGTAAAGTTATAGTAAAAATGGCCTAAAATCGGGCATTAAAGTGATTTTTGGCAAAAAATTGCTCAAATCTGCTAACGAGTCTACAAAATCCAATTAGAGCATTAGTCCTAAGCTCATCCCAAGTTGAAATAACTAGGTGATGATTCGACTCAACTTATTAGCCCCTTAACTTATAAGAAAGGCGACCAAACCGGTGCTTTCACTTCGCCCTTTTTGGACGGTAATCTCGCTTTAAAGCGACCATCGGTTGAAACTACGGATAACACCTGACGACCTCGATAAACCGTTGCATAAATAATCATACTTCCGTTAGGGGCTAAGCTTGGTGATTCATCCAACTGGGTTTCGGTAATGGTTTGCATAGCTCCGGTTTCAACATCCTGAACGGCCACGTGGAATAAACCATTAGTTCGGTTTATCATTACCATCGTTTTTCCGTCGGGCGTAAATGAAGAGCTGGCGTTATAGTTGCCTTCATAGGTTAACCTAACCGGCTTATCGCCAAACAGGTTTTTACGATAGATTTGTGGTCTACCACCGCGGTCCGAAGTAAAGGAAATCGACTGTCCATCTGGAGTCCAGTTCGCTTCAGTATCAATACCGTAATGATTGGTTATCCGTGAAAACCGTCCAGTATTGAGGTCCAGGATATATATTTCTGGATTACCGTCTCGAGAAAGAGTGAGCGCTAAACGGTTACCATCCGGAGAAAAGGAAGGTGCGCTATTTATGCCTTCAAATGCCGCCACTCGAAGAGCTTTACCAGCTTTATAAATATCTTTTATAAATACTTCTGAACGACCATTTTCAAAGGATACATACGCCAGCTTTTGTGCATCTGGAGACCAAGCTGGTGACATAATTGATTGACTGCTTGAATAAACCTCTTGAGCGGCATAACCGTCAGCGTCAGCAACCATTAAGCGGTGAGACTTGGTCACGCTTCTGTCAACGGCAACGTAAGCGATTCGCGTTGCAAAAGCACCTCGCTCACCGGTCAATTTTTCATAAATTCGATCGGCTATACGATGGGCGTGAAAACGCAAATTTTCAGGCTGTACAAAAAGTGAGTAACTATCTAATTTGTTTCTATTACTGGTATAAAGCTTTCCATTAACAATCTCTTGATTCTTACGGTAAACATCGATCAATTCATAGGCTACCTTTAATCGTCCATCCGGCACTTGAGTGATGCGACCAACCACAACAGCCTCAATCCCCTTCTCTTTCCAAAGGTCAACATTGACGTCATCGTAATTATCAACTTGCTGCAGCAGTTCATGCCGTCCCATTGGATTAAAGCGCCCACTGCGTCGTAAGTCCGATGAAATGACGGCTGCTGCATCTTGACTGGGACCGTTAACATCCCCCTGCCACGAAAAGGGTAAAACAGCTACTGGACGAGCACTGTCAACTCCCCCAGAAACGATGAAATCAAATTCTTCAGCTACTGCGGTCACAGACAGTGTCGAACCAAAAAAAATAATACTTATTAAAATGCTTCTAATCATTGTCATCGCTCTTTTCATTTTCTAATAGAAAGTATCTATTCTTTAGAACCGCAAATACCTCTGGGTCTTTCGACATTGGTAGGGGTTCAGCTTTATTTATTGCTCTTTGTCCGCTCTCGCAATGCATGGAGTCGCCATCTACAACAGTAATACCGAGAATCAACCCTCCGGATGCTATTCGTATTCGGAAACTACATTTTCCTTTTTGTTCGGGAGCAATCCAGTTTCTCTTTATTTGTTGGAATATCAATGTGTTATATTTATCGACTTCTGACATTACAAACTGTTGTTTTGCAGCTGCAATTTCCTCTTGCTCAGCTTGCATCTGAGCTTCCATTTCTCGTTCTAGCGCTTCTTGCGCAGCTTTTTCCTCTGCGATTCGCTTTCGTTCAGCTTCTTCCTCTTTGCGCTTCTTCTCTTCCGCTTCTTTCTGCTTTCTTTTCCTCTCAGCCTCAGCTTTTGCTTTTTTGTCGGCTTCAATCTTTTTCTTTCGGTCTTCTTCTTGTTTTTTCTTTCGAGCCTTGTCGTCCGCTATGCGTTTTTTCTTAGCATCAGCGGCCTTTTTCTCTTCGACCTTACGCTTTCTTTCAGCTTCCGCTTGCTTTTTCTTTGCCTGTTTAACTTTGTTCTCTTCTTCAATTCGCTTTTTTCTAATATGTTCTTCTTGCTGTTTTAGTTTCCTTAATCGTTCAACTTCCTTCTTCTTTTTATCGGATTCTTTTTGTTTTATCTTTTTAACTAAATCATCAACGTTCTTTTTATTAACCGCCGTCGCGTTTATCTTTTGTACTGGACCACTTTGCTTAACCTCAATTTTGCTAAAGTTATAGTTAAGCGCCACTAGCACAATCAAAAGAAGATGTGCAGCAATTGAAATTATAAGGCCACTATTAAACTTCATAGGATGCTAACAACTCTTTGCTATGAAAAGGTCTAAACATTGAACTTTGCAAAAAAATCATCAAAACAGCTAACTTTCCGGGTCCGTCATTATGCCAACCGATTCGATACCAGCATCGTTTTGCAATAAATTCATTAGTTGCACAACTTTATCAAAGGCAACATTTCTATCACCATTAATCATAATTTCTGCTTGAGGGTTAATCTGACGGTGAGCAATTACTAACTCAATCAACTCGTGAAGTTCTAGGGCTTCATCGGATGTATCACCTACTGAAAGGTAATAGTTTCCACTTTGGTCAATACTGGCGATTAACGGAGGTTCAGCGTCAGCGGACATTGGTTCAGCACTAACCTGTGGCAAGTCAACTTTAACCCCTGCGGTTATTAATGGCGCAGTGATCATAAAAATAACTAGCAGGACAAGCATCACGTCTATGTAGGGAACAACATTAATTTCGCAAACGGGTTTACGTTTATTTTTGCGGATTATTGGTTGTTGGTTAGCAGCCATATTGATCTCTACTTCTTAGCCGACGAATGAGCTTTACGATGTAAAATACCGGAAAATTCTTCAACAAAGTTTTCATACTGAGTTTCAATTTTCTGTACTTTATGAGTGAATCGGTTATAAGCAATAACTGCTGGAATAGCTGCAAATAATCCCATAGCGGTTGCGATTAGAGCTTCGGCTATACCGGGTGCAACCATCGTTAGAGTTGCCTGTTTTACCGTTCCCAAAGCAATGAAAGAGTTCATAATTCCCCATACCGTTCCAAACAAACCAATATAAGGAGTGGTTGAGCCAATCGTTGCCAAAAAAGACAAATGCACTTCAATTTTATCTATTTCACGGGAGTAAGCGACTCTCATTGCTCTATGGGTACCATCCATAACGGCTTCAGCAGAGGTGCCTTCTTGCTTTCGTAAACGGGCGAATTCTCGGTAGCCCGCAACAAACAGCAGCTCCATTCCGCTAGGGGCCGTTTGTCGAGAAGACAAGTCGGAATATAATTTTCCAAGATCTATCCCAGACCAAAAGC
>CAJQOL010000045.1 GCA_905479925.1 uncultured Kangiellaceae bacterium
AGAGGAGTATTTGCGATCAACGGCAGCTAACCTTGGATCAACGGAATGCCTCATAATCTAAAGGTTGGTGGCCTTGCATTTTGCTGACGTCCAAACCAGATAACAACCAATTCCACTGCTGCTCTGATAAATTGATGAGTGAGTTATTCGACTTGCGAGGCCATTTGAACTTGTCTTTCTCTAGTCGCTTATACCAAAGACAGAAACCGGTCTCATCCCAATACAAAGCCTTCATTTTATCGCGCCTTCGATTACAAAAAATAAACAGCGCGCCATTAAACGGCGAAAGCTTCATTTCATCTTCAACAATAACCATCAAACCATTAATCGATTTTCGAAAATCGACCACATCGCGGTGTAAGTAAATCTCGGTTAGTTCTAATAACCGTGTCATGCGAGTGCCTTGATGAGCTCGGCGAGCCATAAAGGCGAAACATTCACTGGTACGCTTATCCGCGACTGTTGGTATTGCATTTTGATGGTGAGGTTTTGAGACGGTTTGATGGTCGGTTTGCTAACTTTTATGAAAGCTTCTTTTTGTGGTGCCATGGATAGTTTCTTGAGGTCACTTTTTCGTTTATAAAAATACGTTTGCCCAAGGTTATGTTGTTGACAAAAATCAGCAACCGATAGTTGACTGTCTTCTTGCTGCTGGATTAATGCTTTCCAGTCATCTTTTGTTCTTCTTGTCATTCTCTTCTCCAACGGTTAATGTTGGAGTGAGTTTACCTGCGAAAACTTGGGTAGCTAGGTGTCTTTGGCCAGACGTTTACCTTTAAACCACCCAAACAGAGAAATATTAACCAATGGAAAAAAGTTCAGAAACTCTGGGAGCATGGGTATACCTTTCATTCATGCGGCTGTTGTGGTCCAGGGTTTAGGCCCTCAGAATTAAAAGATGTCGATGCATTTATCTATGAAAATGCTACAAAATCGGAAGGGGAACTTTTGTTGAACAAAATTAAAGAAAGATTAGCCAGCAAAGGTATAACCGATCAAAATGGCATATGAATACAACAATGAAGTATATGATTGGAAGCAAAAATACATTTGCCTTTGTTCTCGGAGATAAGACTAATAAAGAACTCCAAGAGATAGATATCTGGGTTGCAGGTGAACTTGTCACATTTATAGACAACGCAGCATTCTTAACACAATTTATTGCCTCCTTGAAATCTGAACTCGAAGATCTCAAAGCCGGAAATGTAGACTCAGATTATGTTTTCCTAAATTTTTGGCCCACTTTAGATGATGTGTCGGCACCAATTGAAATGAATGACGATCAAGTATTCTTGAAGTGTCATCTATATAAAGGCGATGGAAAGATCATCTCTGCCAAATTAGATACAGTCGAACTAATGGAAACGTATGGAACCCGTATTAAGCAACTTAAAAAAGCATAGCTATGCGTTGGAATCGACGCGGATAAAAACGCGCGTCTCAACTTTGCGTTATGCGAAAATCAATATGAACAAACTCTTTCTACCCATAGCTCTATTTTATTCATCTTCGGTGTATGCATGTAAGTGCCATCTATATAAAAACGAGGAATCTAAGTTCTCTAATAGTGAAATTATTATTTTAGTAAAAGGGCTACATAAATCTACTATTGTTGGAGATAAGTTACTTTCAGAGTTTGAAGTAATTGAATCATTCAAAGGACCAGCAAAGCGAGGGCAGATAGTAAAAATTGACACAATGAGTGAAACGTCTTGTTCCGGACCTACCAATTCAAAACATATCCATCTTTTTTATGCACATAAAAAAGAACAAAATTACGGTGTTTCGAGATGTGGAAATGAATTATTTCAAAGGGTGGAGTATAAAGGGAGGTGGTACGGCCTTGATGAGAGTGAAGTCGAAAAACGATTAGTTACTTTACGAGAGTTAGCTAATGAAACATAACCGTGCGTTGCAATCGACGCGAAAAAAAAGCGCGTCCCAATTTGGCGTTATTCAAATGAGGAAGTGTGGAATTGAACCGAAAAATTAGAGAATATATTGTGGCGATTTTAGCTATAGCTTTCTTTGGTCATCTCTTTTGGTCTGCGTTTGATAACACGAGTCTAGGAAGAGCGAGGTGTGAGGAAAGCTGCATTGCCCAAGGTGGTGTAGAGTTTGTTTGGGTTCCTGGAACGAAGAAAAGCAGGTCGAAAACGGGATACGCTAGCGAAGTAGAGTCAAAGTGTTCTTGTTTTACGGAAGAAGACATTCTGAAGAAGAAAAAAGAATGGGAAGCAATGAAAGAAGCCATAAAAAAACACAAGCAGAAGAATTAAATGCCTGAAAAAATTTGAAAAACGAAGTGTGGTAAGGCAGCACTCGTTTGAAACCGGCGTTAACTGCACAAAGGAGAGAGTATGCTTAAATTTTACAAATTTACTGATTCCAAGAAAGAGTATTGGGAAACATGGGATAACGATGAATGGGATTGACTAACCGGCAGTCTCGTTTTTTAATAGTATGTTTTATATGCACTTTCTTGTTGAACTGAATGATTTCTATAAAGTTTTTATTGATTCATGTAAACTACGGTCAGATTAGTTTTGGAGGTAATTCGTTATGAAACGAGATTTAGTTTTAGTTAGCTTGGGGATAATTCTGAGTTTTGGCGTAATAGCTAAAGAAGTGTTGACACCTGAAATGCTTTGGCAAGTGAAACGTGTTAGCCCATTAGGTTTAAACAAAGAAAAAAGCCATGTTATTTATAAGGTGACGACGCCTAGTGTTGATGATAATAGTTTCAGCAGCAAGGTGTATCAAGTGCCGCTAGAAGGTGGTGCTGCTAAACTATTGGACGCATATCAAGGTGTGTTGAAAGACAGTAAAATCTCTCCCGACGGTAGAAAAAAACTGTTTCATAAATCTGTAAAGGTAGGAACAGTATTAGCTAAAGACAAACATCAAGACTTAACTCAATCGAACGCTTATTTATTTGATGATTTGGATTATCGTCACTGGGATACATGGCAAGATGGTTCGGCTAATCATGTCTTTTATCAAGACTTAGAAAGTGAAGAAGAAGTCGACATTTTGAAAGACACACCATTCGATACACCTACTTCGCCATTTGGGGGGGCTGCAGACTATATTTGGGGCCCGAAGGGCGACAATATTTACTACGTGAGCAAAAAATTGACTGGCGCAGAGTACGCAAGCAGTACAAACACAGATATTTATCGTTACAACTTAGCGAGCAAGAAAACGACCAATTTGACTAAAAGTAATTTAGGTTATGACAAATATCCTGCTTTCTCTTCAAAGGGCAACCTTGCCTGGTTACAAATGAAGACACCAGGTTATGAGGCAGACAAAAATGACATCATTGTGAAAATGAAAGGCAAAGAGTTGAATTTAACTGGTCACTGGGATGGCACGGTGAATAGCTTTAAGTGGAGCAACGACGGCAAGGATATCTATTTCATTGCGCCAACTGATGGCACCGTACAGTTGTTTAAAGTGGCAGTAACCAGTAAGTCGAAGCCAAAGGTTAAACAATTAACGAAAGGTCAATTTGATGTTAATGGCATAGTGGCTACTCTAAAAGGGCAGCTAGTTGTCACCAAGAACAGCATGAATCATTCGAAGGAAATTTACCGTTTTGATCTTAAGAGTAATCAGTTAACCGCTTTGACTAATGTTAATGAAGAGTTTTACGCAGATCTTGATTTACCTACAGTGCAAAAACGTATGGTAACCACGAGAGATGGCAAAGACATGCTAACTTGGGTGATCTATCCACCGAACTTTGATGCAAGTAAAAAGTATCCAACTTTGTTGTATTTGCAAGGTGGCCCCCAAGGCGCTTTATCTCAGTTCTATTCTTTCCGTTGGAACTTCCAAGTTATGGCTTCACAAGGTTATATTGTGGTGGCGCCAAATCGTAGAGGTATGCCTGGACATGGTGTTGAATGGAATGAAGTGATCAGTAAAGACTGGGGCGGAAAAGCGATGTTTGATTACTTAGATGCGATTGATGATGTTTCGAAAGAATCTTATGTAGACAAAAAACGTATTGGCGCTATTGGAGCGAGCTTTGGAGGCTACTCAGCATTTTATTTAGCGGGTAATCATGGAGGGCGCTTTAGTTCGTTTATTGCTCATTGCGGCATCTTTGACATGCGCAGTATGTACGGGACAACCGAAGAACTGTTCTTTGTAAATCATGATTTTGGTGGTGCATATTGGGAAGCAAACAATGTGGCAGCCAATAAAGCTTATGGTGATTTCAACCCCATTAATTACGTAGATAAATGGGATACCCCAATGTTCGTGATACACGGCGGTAAAGATTATCGAGTACCGCTAGGCCAAGGTATTCAAGCGTTTCAAGCTGCCAAGTTACGCGGACTAAAAAGTCGCTTTATGTATTTTCCAGAAGAAAATCACTGGGTCTTAACGCCACAAAATGGAATTGTGTGGCAGCGAGAGTTTTTTAATTGGTTAGATGAGACTTTGTAAACGACAAGTCCATTTATTGGAGTATTAAAGAGGCTGCACGTTGCAGCCTTTTTTTTAATATGAATTCACTGCTACAGCTGCTTAGAAACAAAAGAAGAGAGCTGGTTTTCCGTGGCATTTATTTTTAGTAAAGGAAGAAAGTGATTTATGAAACAAGTAATAGTATTTTTGTTGGTTATATTTGCAAGCGGCTCCGCTTACGGGGAACAAAATGTAGAGTATGTACTACAAGTGCTCGAACCTACTGGTGGAAAAATAAATAGGCCATCGGATTGGTACTTTGAAGAGCGCCATAGAAGTTTGAAATCATTAAACTGGGTGATATCTAAGGAAAACCCCGAGGTAGGAGGGTATGAAACCGGTTTGTCGATCCAGTTTATGATGGGAGCTCAAAAGGAGATGAATTTACCTTTGAGCAAAATAATGGGGAAAACTTTGGAAAGTACCGCAAGCGCCGGCAAAGAAATATCACGATGTGAACCAGAAAATATCGGGTTTTTTACTAGGCAGTGTTTGGAAGTAGAAGAAATACAATCACGGGATGGAGCGGACGTTGTTTTTTACGTTCAATACTCGTTCTTTTGGAATGAGAAAATGGATATGGCTGCTATTACTGTCGCAGGAGCGCCAGTTAAGTTATGGGATGAAAATAAGGAGATTTTCAATAAGATGTCACAAATTGAATTAATAGATGTGAGTAGATTCCAAGAATAAATAATTGGTTTCTTAGCATAGTTAGCTTAGTCAGCTTAGTTAGTATAGAGAACGACTAGGTGGTTAAAGTTAGGTTAGCAGATTATATGTCTTAGTGATTGTTGTCTGGAAATAGTAATACAGAGGTTTACTGCAAAAGAATATGCTCCGAATATTTTAACTAGTAAGTAAGTGTGGAAAGAGACAATGAATCCCAACTTGCGAATACAAGGCTAATATAATAAACAAATGACGTTGATTGAAATCAATACACCGCAATTGCTCGCCCGGTTAAGGCGGCTGGCTTTATCCTCCCAAGGGTTACTTCAAACTCAGCAGTTTGGACGTGGCTTAGAAGGCGCTCGTAATGCAATAAGTCACATCGGTTATGTTCAAATCGATACAATTTCGGTTGTTGAAAGGGCGCATAATCATATTCTTGCTTCTCGGGTACCTAATTTCAAATCGAGTATGTTTAACCAAATGTTATTAGATGGTGATATTTTTGAATATTGGTCACATGCAGCCGCTTATTTGCCCATTGAAGACTTTAGGTTTTCTCTTCCTTATAAACATGCAATTAAAAGTGGGCAAGTCCACTGGTTTAAAAATCCCGATAAAAAATTAATGTCAGAGCTGTTGGCTCGTATACGCTCGGAAGGCCCTATACGTTCGCGGGATTTAGAAGCCAGCAAATCAAACCGTTCAGGGTGGTGGGACTGGAAACCTGCAAAAAAGGCGCTTGAGCAGCTGTTTATGCAAGGCGAGCTAATGGTCAAAGATCGAGATGGATTTCAGAAGCGCTATGACCTTACCGAGAGAGTACTGCCATCAGGTATTAATAGCTTAGCGCCAAGTATCAAAGAGTTTGCGAATCACTTGATTGAGCAACAATTACGTTGTCACGGTTTTACTTCGCTTCAGGGAATTACTTATCTTCGTAAAAACGCCGAACTACGCCAAGCCGTAAAAACTATAATTAACCAGGGAGTAGAATGCGGAAAGTTTGAGCAATTGAAGCTTAATGACGGTAATATTTTTGTTTCCCAGAGCGGGGCTATTGACGCTCGTCTACCGCGACTAAGTAATAGACTGCAGATTCTTTCACCTTTCGATAATAGTGTTATACAGCGAAAGCGGCTTAAGTCCCTATTTGGCTTTGATTATCAAATTGAATGTTATGTTCCAGCCGCAAAACGTCGCTTCGGTTATTTCAGTTTGCCATTACTTTTTCGTGGCGAGTTTATTGGTCGTATGGATTGTAAAGCGCACCGTAACAACGCTCATTTAGAAATCAAAGCGTTGCATTTGGAAAATGTCGACTTTGAACAGGATAAGTTGATAGCAGCATTTGTTGCCGCGGTGGGTACTTTTACTCAGTTTCAAGGTTGCGACACCGTTGCACTAACCAGTGTATATCCCAAACGGCTTAGCCAACCTTTTAAGAATACACTGAAGGCTTTAGGATAAATAGATAAACGTTATCTCTATCTCTTAATACGAGTTCCGGTAATTGATTTTTCCGAGGCTTCTCCGGTTGGTTCGGTAAAGTCAAAAACAGTTCGCATACTCATAGCGGCGACTTTTCCATCAATGGTTCCTGGATTATACCGCCATTTCTTCATGGCCTTTCTTATTGAACGCTTAAATGAGCGATGAGTATCTTGTAAGAATTCAATATCATCTACTCGGCCTTCTTCAGTTACGGTATATTTAACTCTTATCTCGCCAGCTAAGCGTTTCTTGTTGGCATTTGACGGGTAATACGGAACCATGTTTACGGTCATTACCGGCAACTGGCGTTTTGGTTTATAACTTTCCTCTAAAGGTTTTAGATCAAGTGAGGCGGTTTTTATGACCTTAGTTGATTCCTCATTATCCTCGAGGTTAATAGCATTGGTCGCTTCTTTGTTTGTTATAACACTACTCGGTTTAGTTTGAGGTATTGCGGTTCTAATTGGCGCCGGAGGAAGCGATATTTTTTCAATTTCGCCCATAGCGTCGTCTAACGTTTTATCTTCGCTGCCTTCAAGACCATTGGTTTGTTCTGGATTTACGGCGTTCGATTCTGCCGCAGGGACAACTATACTCGCTTCTTTTGGTTTTGCTTTTTGGCTCGCTTTTTGTTGAGGCAAATCTTCTGATGCTAGTGTTTTTGTTTCCGAAGCCAGAGTTTTTTCTAACGGCTTTTCTTGTGGGATTTTTTCTATGGCGAGCTCTATCGTTTCATTGCTGCTATTCGTTGGCGTTAAGGGCACAGAGCTATCGACAGTAGATGTTTTATCAATTGCTGACAGACTTGAGGGCGCCAAAGTCGCAGAGCTGTGCAGTGGCTTATCTTGCTCGTTTTGCTCAAGTAGGGTGAGTGCTTGAACTTCTAGTGGGGAGTTAGCATTGGTAATTCCCATTACATGACCGGCGGTAAATATAGAAGCAATTAATGCGAAGGATAAAACAGATACTAACCACTGACTAGCATGCTGTGGCGAGCAGCTTTGATGACCTACGGCGCGAAAAATTCGTTTCTTTAAATCGCCACCGGTTGCTGCCATGGCTAATTGTGGAATATTTTTCCCGCGTAATAACTCCGCCTCGGTTAATGCGGTTGCGTAAGCAAGAGGGTTACCGCATTGTCCGATGGCAATGTCGTCGCAGCAGTACTCTCTTTCAACTCTAATTTGCGTTGATACCCATTTAACGCAGGGGTGAAAGAACAAAACAACTTCAACCAAGGTCTGTAAAAGGTTTACTAGGTAATCGTAACGCTTTATGTGCGCCAGCTCATGGCTGAGTAACATTTCCAGTTGGGTGCTGGTTAATCCCGATGACATTGACAAGGGTACTAGTATCACAGGTTTGAACCAGCCAACAACCATTGGCACTTCGGCTTTCATTGAAATAACTAACCGTGTAAAACGTTTTATTCTTGCTTGTTGATACAATCGATCAAACATTTTCTGTATTGGCTTTGGCGTGTTAACAATGCCGTATCGCGGTAGCGTGTATACACGAACCATATCAATCAGTAGTCGAATGCTAAAGTAAATAACGCCTGTCATCCAAACAATAGAAAGCAGCGGTATAAACTCTATCCAGTTAGCGAGGAAAGCGTCAGAGCTAGACGGTTGCACAAAACTAATTTCGGCAAACCCGGCTTGCTGATCGCCAATGATAGCTGGCGACGCTTTAGTGGCTAATTCTGGTCGATAAACAATTAGAAAAGTAACAATAGGCGCAACTAGATTTAACACCATTGCGAACAGGGAGCCAAAATAGCGGAGGTTTGAATGACGACTGTCAACAAGCCGCAGGAATAATAGTAAACCTAACGCTATTAGCGAACCTTGCCATAGAAAATGGAGCAGTGTAATAGACAAGCTATTAAAAATCGGTTCGCTTAATATTGAGTTCAAAAAGTTCATTCTGAATGTTCCTTATCTCGAATCTATTTTTTGTTTTTTTCCAATGTGTTAAGGAGATCTCGTATTTCGGCTATTTCGTCTGAACTAGCGCTTTCACCTAAAGCTCGTACCACTAAATCGTATTTGGAGCCACCAAAGGCTTTGGTAACCATATCTTTTATTAATGAACTTTGAGTTTGTACTTCGGAATAGGCGGCAGAGTAGACATGGGCCCGGTTGGTTTCGTCTCGCGCAACTAGCCCTTTTTCGTGCATAATCTGAAACAGCTTAAGAATTGTTGTATAACCGGTATTCTGCTTTTGACAGACATAGTCATGAACTTGTCTGACTGTTGCAGGGCCTATTCTCCAGAGAATATTGAGTAGGTTAAGTTCCGCACTAGTCGGTACTATACGGTTAGTTGGTCGGCCTGAATTGTCTTTATTCTTCATATCTCATCCTTTGGATTTGCCATTTAAGCAAAAAGAGTCTTAACTACGAAGTTATACGTAGGTTACACCAAAATAGTTGTTTAGCAAACAGAAATATTGCCAATTAACCGATATAAAGGTGTTCCGGTATCGTCACTCAATAGTAAAAACGCCGGTTTTGAGAGTGCAGAACCAAACTAATCAACGACCAATGTATAGCCTTTTTTCGGAAATGTTCTAATCGTTACTTTATCTTCGCCAAGTTCGCTAATTATTTTTCTCAGTTTACAAACGCTGTGGGTTATTCCTTGCGGGCCGGTGTAGGCATTGCCATCCCACACTGCATGAATAAGTTCTTCCCTTGAAACCAAACGGTCGGGTTTGGCGAGCATACACACTAGAACTTTGCTTAATTTCTTTCGAAGGTACACAGATTCCTGGCTAGAAGAGAGACGCTGGGCTTCTTTGTCGTAGGATAAACGGCCAATATTTACAACTTGATTATCGGTCACACTAGTTTGAATAGAATACATTGTTTAAGACTCCCTTAAGATATTTGTATAAAGTTCATTCTTAGGTTTAACGCAGTAAATTTAAAAACCACCAGCAATCTACTAAGATTGGTGTACGACTGTTTTCGTAGTATTATACGAAGAGCGTCGTAGATGTCAACGTAATTATTACCACAGATTGAGTTTTGTGAACTTTGTAACTTGATTGCTCGTATAAATGACGGTCAAAAGTCAGGATGAGTTATTATCAGTGATTGCAGAAACACCGCTATGGTAGGGGCTTCATGCACTCTTATAAAACAACGTCGTAGTTTGATGACAGTTCGATATTGCTCATGCTTGGGTTAATAGGTCGAAGTAATGCTCAAAAAAACTCGATACATTAGTTGAGAAATTCATTGTTCAAGAAAATCAAAAGTCTTTGCGTGATAATTGTCTAATGAGACTAAACCTCGATTATTACAAGTGAAACATTTCAAGCGAATATCAATGTTTTTAGTTTTAATGACTGACGGCTTGTCTATAGAATGGGCATTAAAATGCATTGTCCCTTTATCTCCAAAAATCATTTTCAGAACAATTGTGAATCTATTTTAGTTCGGTGAGCCTAGGGTGTTACCGCTTCCCTCAATGATTGTGACCCGTATGTTATGTTTCTGAGCGTTTACGATTTAACTACTTAGCCAATAAATGTCACTTTTATGTATTAATTGAATACTATTATGGGATAAAATTGGCGGTTTAAGTCGTATGCGTAGGGCTCATTGTAAGAGTTTCGAGCTAGGTGAGAACTTCGGCCTATATGAGAGGTTCGGACTAAATGAAAGGTTCGGCCTATATGAGAGGTTCGGCCTATATGAGAGGTTCGACCGGCGACGCCCAGCGGTTATAGGCTGTTGATTGTTTAATGTCTAGGATTTTTGAGAAAATGAAGTTGGTTAATACCTTATCGGTAGTTCTTGTTAGTTTAATGCTTATGACGACTTATAGCGTTAATGCATCCCCGTGTCCGAAAGACAAATGGGCGAAAATGAGCAAGAAGTCCTCTAAACGGATGGCATCTCAGGAAAAGATTCTTAGAAAGAAATTTAAGAAACAAGTTGCTGAAGTTGCGAAACTAGAAAAGTTATCTGGTAAGCAGTCTCGAATGTTGGCAGTAAAAGTGCTTTCTAGCGAAGCCGTAAAAAAAGCGAACAAAACTAAAAGTGATTACCTGATGAACGAACACCTTAAGTTTATTATGTCAAAACCTTCCTGCAAAGCGATTAAGATAGAAGACCAAAAGCTTGAATCATTGCTTAATGACGAATGGCAGGTAGCCTTTAGTCTGTTAAACTCAGGGGAAGTCGTTCGAGAGTTGCTGAGCAAATAATAGTTTGCTTGGCAAATTGCTAGCCAGATTCATTTCTCCCGCGGGTTGCTCCAAATTTTTCACCAAAATAACCAGTCTAGTTATCGAAGTTACTAGTCTAATTTTTAAAATGACTAGTTCAATTACCAATCAAATCATCAGCTTATGCTGACTTCGACGTGAAATATTGTTACTGTTGTTGCAAATTTACTTTGATGAGAGTGAAATGTTGTTGCCTTTAAAACTTCTTTGTCTTCGAGTGGCTTTGTTTTTAGCGTTTGCGGTGCCATTTAATATTGACGCTTCTTCTGGGAAAGTGGGCGAAACCAATATAAATCCATGGCCCGAGATCCGTAAACAACGAATAGCAAAACTTTTACCCAATGCCTTAAAGGCTGCAGAGGTTGATGTTTGGTTAACTATTTGTCGTGAAAATAATAATGACCCGCTTGCAGATCATGTAGGTTGCGAAAACGCTGGGGCTCCGGCAGCTTATCTATTTTATAATCATGGTGGCAAGTTTCACTCGTTAGCTTTTTCGCCGTCGAGCGAGTCAACTGCGCTCGCTGACCTAAAAATTCACGATAGCGTCATTTCTGTTCCGCGTGGGGAGTCCGCGGTTAAAAAAGCAGCGGAATTTATTAGAGAATTGGACTTTAAAGCGATAGCAATTAATAGCTCTGCCAATAATGCACAGGCAGACGGATTGAGCTTTACTCAACGTAAAAAACTAGAAGAGTACCTAGGAGCCAAATATCAACAGCGATTAGTATCTTCGGAAACCGTCGTTTATGAGTGGCTGTCCATTAAATTACCTTCCGAAGTTGAAATAATGCGAGAAGCGGCAAGGTTAACCGCTAAATGGCAAATTGAAGCGTACCAGCAAGTCATTCCGGGTAAAACGACGGACGCGGACGTTGCGCGATTCTTAAAACGAAAGATGGCGGAGCATGGAGTAACCGATGCTTGGGCGCCCGATCAAAATCCCAATGTTAACTCTGGTCCTGATCGAGGTCACTCACATTCAACCGATAAAATAATTATGCCCGGCGATGTTATTCAAATCGACTTTGGCATCAAGCTACATAATCGTTGGGTAAGCGATATTCAACGGTTTGCTTATGTTCTAAAGCCTGGAGAAAGTGTTGCGCCTGAAACTATCCAAAGCTATTGGGTAAAGGGACGAAATGGCGGGAGAGCTGCTTTTGACGCGATGAAGCCGGGTGTTAGAGGGATTGATGTAGATGCGGCTCAGAGTGTTGTAATGAAGGAAAATGGCTCAGCACCGGTAATTTGGAGCACGGGTCATCCGGTCGGGTACGTTGCCCATGATACCGGACCAAATTTAGGTGGCTCTAGAGGGGCGACGGTTCGACCTGCTGCACACAAAGTACTGAAAGCGGGAATGGTTTTTGCCTTTGATGGTTTTCACAGTTGGCAAAGGAAAGACGGTACAATGAAGACTATTTCTGTGGAAGAAATGGCAGTGATTACCCCATCGGGGGCGAGTTACCTCATTGAACCTCAACAAAATCTGATACTCATTGGAGATGGGCAATAAATGTTCATGATAAACAAGAATACTGCCGGTCAATACAGTCGGATTGGTATTGTCGTTAGTTTTTTTTTAATATTTATAAGCCTTCCGCTTACTGCCGCTCAACAACAAGAGCGCCAGCTTTCAATCAAAGAGATAAAACCAGGCGTCTTCGTTCATAAGTCATACAAACAGGTAGAAGGCTACGGCTGGGTTAGTTCCAATGGTATGGTTGTTATTGAGGAAAACGAAGCTTTTATAATCGATACGCCATGGACCAATCACGATACAAAATCATTGATAAAGTGGATCTTGGAGAAGAAAGCCAAGATTGTTGGCAGCCTTTCAACCCATTCTCACGAGGATAGAGCTGGTGGCATACGAATGTTTAATGCTCTTAAAATCCCTACTTATGCACTACAAAGAACTAATCAAATATTAGCGGCTAACAAAAAAGCGTTAGCAAAGAATAGTATTGAAAAGAACAGTATTGAAAAAAATAGTAAGTTACTTATGAATGGCAGCATTCAAGCGTTTTTTCCGGGAGGAGGCCATACCGAAGATAATATCGTTGTATGGTTAAAGTCATCTAAGGTTCTTTTTGGAGGTTGTTTTATTCGCAGTATTGAGCCTCGTTCCTTAGGTTACACCGGCGAAGCCAAGGTGCAAGAATGGGATGATTCAATTAATAAGGTACTCTCTCGCTTTCCAACAGCTGACGTTGTTATTCCAGGACACGGTAGGCCCGGCAATCTGAATTTACTCGAGCATACCCAAGCATTAGTTGCAAAGCATTTAGCCGAAGAGAACCGATAGTATTTAATTGTATTGACTCGAATCTAAACTGACTTGTTGGAACTCAAGTTTCGACTTAGATTTACATTGAACGTTTTTGCTAGCGATATAACAATGGCTTAATCGGTGCGCGCTTATATTTTAAAGCGGAAATTATTGAGTAGAAGATACCGGTTTCTTTTTACCTAAAGAAAACATCGAACTTCCGGATAATTCAGTTACAATCTTTTCCTCTGAAGCTAACTCCAGGCTCGTTTGATAGCTGCATTGTTCAAGTACGCCACTTGAGAGTGCCCAGCGGCTTAGCGTCCAGATTTTTTGCTTACTTTTGTATCTCCTGACAAAAGTAAGTCGCAGGCAAGTGAAACGCTGCGATATAGCAGTTAGGAAATTGTCGAGGGTAGTCAATTTGGAGTCGTGTAAATTATTAGATACCGCTTCCCTCTCCCCAACCCTTAGTATGCCCCGCTTCTTGGGTACTCCCAGAGGGAGAGGGAGTAAAACAGAGCGACCGCTGCAGGAACTTTTGAGACGATTGTAGAACGTCCGGCTTTTAGCCAAACTGCTGCATCATAGTCCGTGATTCTTGAATCACCTATAAGACTGATCGTACGATAAAACCACGATTCAAATTCAAAAATGTCAGATGAGGCTTGAGCAACTACAATTTAGCGGTTAGGTTTTTCGAATTCGTCGCTTTATATGAGATCTTTCAGCTTAGTTTCTGTCCGCTAGCTCTTTTTTATAGAAACACTTTCGTAGGCCGTTAACAGCTCACTAGCTGATAGCGGTGCGTGGAAAAAATAACCTTGGAAGTAGTCGCAATTGAGCGCCTTTAGATATTCTAACTGTCGTTGGTTTTCAATGCCCTCGGCGATGACCTCAATAGACAGCTCGTGGGCAAGTTTTATTAGCGATTCAACAATTGTTTTACTATTGCGGTTATCGGGTAATTCAATAATAAAACTACGGTCAATCTTCAGTTGGTCAACCGGTAGATTTTTTAAATAACTAAGGGAAGAGTAGCCAGTCCCAAAATCATCTAGCGAGATTGAAACACCCAATTTCCGAATAGTTTCTAACTGTTCTACGACGCTATCCATATTGTCCATAAAGGCACTCTCAGTTACCTCAAGCTCAAGTTGACTAGGTTCTACCTTATAGGCTTTAAGGTTTTTGATAATGTCATCGGCTAGGTTCGAATACTTGAACTGCTTTGGCGAAACATTAACGCTAATTTTTACGTTGATATTTTTACTGGCAAGTCGTTGCAGTTCCTCGCAGGCGGTCTCTATTACCCAACGGCCAATATCAATAATAAGCCCAGAATCTTCAGCAATAGAAATAAAAGAAGCCGGGGCAATCAAGCCGTGCTCGGGGTGATTCCAGCGAATCAGCGCTTCCGCTCGGTGTATACTTTTTTGGCCAATACATATTTGAGGTTGATACAATAATTCAAATTCTCTTTTTTCAATGGCGTTTTTTAGTCCCTGTTCAATATGAAGTTTTGAAACCGTGTCGCGGATGTCTCCGGGTCCAAATAATTGAAATTGATTTCTTCCCATTTCCTTAGCGTGATACATAGCAAAATCAGCGCTTTTAACAATTTGACGGGCATTGGCGCCGTCCCTAGGATATACCGCAATACCGACACTTGCTGAAACGTTGATAGTCAGTTCATTAAACGAAACATCACGATAAATGCCTTCAATGATCCTCTGTGCCATATCAGGTAATGCGTTGCTTTTGCCATAGTCGGTAGCAACTACTGCAAATTCATCGGCACCTAGGTGAGCAACATAATCTTGCGTTTTTAAGCAGCGTTTTAAGCGTGAGGCAACGGTGTTCAAAACAAAATCTGCTTGCTCGGGGCCTAATCCATCATTTATTTGTTTAAAGTGATCTAAGTCGACGTAAAATAGCGCGAGGTTACCGCCTTGTAATTTTTTTTGGTCAATTTGTGTTGACAGATAACTCCAAAAATTTCTACGGTTTGGCAGTCGCGTTGTTGGATCTATTTGGGTTAAACGCTCAACTTCCTCCAAGGATATACGACTTTCACTGATGTCATTGGCAATACAGATATAATGAATAATCTTTTCGTTTTGGTCCTCGTTAACGATAGGCGCAATCATTAAACGTATCCACTTCTTAGTCTCACCATTATCAGAAGTTTCAAACTCACCTTCCCAGTGTTTACCAACAGCGAGAACGCGATGAATTTCGGGGTAGATTCGTTCAGCTTCCTTAACCCATTTTTCTAGTAACGATTGTCGCTCTAGTTCGCCTTCGTCGTTAAGAGAATAAATATCAACTAAGGCTCGGTTGTATAGCTCGACAGCACCATCCTGCCTGCAAATTAATACCGCTGATGATTCTTCTTGGATATTATCGCTTAGCTCGGTTAAAGAGACTTGGGGCTGGCAAAAGGACTCTAGTTGTTGTTGCAGTTTTCGCTGGTGAAGTTGTACAACGTTTTCTAGTTGTTCATTCTGAAGTGCTAGATTTCGGGCGGTTTGAAAAACCTTGTGTCTGACATCAAAGTTGGTTGTTTCATTAGTAAACAATAGAACGGGGGTTTGTAATGCGTTTATCGCGACAGCTTCAATGTAAAATTCAACGTCGTTCGCTGTAATTTCAGTCCATAGGCCCGAATGGAGTTGGCCATCGGTACTCTGACTCCAGAGCTTTTCAGCGTCATATAAAAAATTCTCAATAAAGGGAAATGCATTCGCTAAGTGAAAGTTTGTGGGTACGCCTGAGCGAGCCATTCGTTTGTTGTATAAACCGGAAAACCAATCCGGCAGCTCGTTTATTGGGGTGAAATCATCGTCTTTGTTCCACTGAAACGCAGCAATCTCAAGTTGCTTAAGAATTACGCTGAGCATTGATGTTTCAAACGTCATCGGTTTCCTCTTGCAGTAACTTAAGTATTAGCGAAGTTCTGCGATACCTGTAAACATAGCAAATGTTAGTTAGTCTTCAACCATTAAATGAGTTATGCGTTCAAAAGCACGTTCCACATTTTGATCGGTCTTAGCACTAGTAATAAAGGTGTTATTTTCCGAAATAGCTAAACTTTTTGTATCATCTTCGGAAAACTGCCAGCTTTCACGAAGATCAGATTTATTTATTAATAAAAGAGTCGGGATTTTTCCGAGGTTATCGTCAACCAGTTGTTTTACTTGTTTGGCGGTTTCCAGTGATTTTGAGCGGGTTCCATCGATCACAAGTAAAATTCCACTTGCACCTCTTAAGTATGATGGTTTTAGATCGGTAAATATATCAACGCCTTCAATATCCCAAATCATCAGTTGAACATCTTTATTTTGATAAGTTAGGTTTTTTTTATCAATTTTTACGCCAATGGTAGTGTGGTATTTCTCACTAAATAGACTTTCGACGTAACGTTTTACTAAGCTGGTTTTTCCAACTGCAAAAGCACCTACCATACAAATCTTTTTATTCATCATTGGTAACAGCCTTTTGTTCGGAATAAAGGACCTCGATTCGTGCTCTGCGTTGCCGCTCACTTGGAACGGACTCCAGGTCATTAGTACCGTATCCCCAGCTTACCGTTAGATTTTGATCGATGTTATTGGCTCGTAATATGTCTTCAATCAGTTTTGCACGTTCTGAACTTAGTGACTGGTTACTTTGCCGAGTACCGTTAGAATCTGCATAGCCTGCGACGCTTATTTGTATTATCGATAATTGTGCTGTTTGTTGTAGGGCGAGAATTCGTTTAATCTTGAGTACCGCCTGAGTTAAATCGTTCTTACTATTTTATTCAAGTTGGCTCTTAGCGCTTTCAAAATAATAGAACTGATTATTAATACTACTGGTCAATTGAATAAATTCTTGGCGAGCGAGCTGCCGCGCGCTTGGGGGCGATGTTAGTACTAGGGAAGGGTGCTTTGTTACTTTAAAATAATTCATAACAAGAATATCGTCTGTCATCGCTTTAAAGTTATCGACGCTTATTTTGTCGCTAACGAGTAATTCATACTCACCTTGCAAACGATTAACTGTAAGACTGGCTTGGTATTTCTGTGACAAGTAACTAATAAATAATTCCGGGTCGTCAAGCATCGCTATTTTTTCAGTAATAACAACTTGTATATTATTGGTTGCAAAAGACTCTATCAGTTGGTTGGTTGATATAGCGAGGGGAGAGCGTAATACGGTAATGGACAAACGCTTGTCCTGGAGATTATGCTCAATCACTTGGAATCCGCTTTGTTGATTAATATTTTGAACAACGGATTGTTGAGTCTGTTTATCCTGCCAGTCATTGTACAGGTAATAGGAAGCTGTCGTGGTTATAGCTAGCACTAAAATAATGGCTAACCATGGTTTGCTTGGTTGTTGTTCTTTTTCTTTTCTGACAAGAGAATCAATAAGCCAATCATGACAAGGCAGAAATGGATCGCTATCGCCATTAAACTTAATTAGTTCGCTATTAAACTGTAGATGGATTTTCTCCAGTAATTCTGAAATTTGAATATTGATGCTGCTCGGTATTGTACCTCTCACCGCAAACGCCACTATCGCATGGGGACCGGTTTCAATTAATAAACTGAGATCACCAAACTTAATAACATTAAGGCTATTGTTCTCTTGGTTAAATGAATCGTTAGCAAAGTCTGAGATAGCGGTTAACATAGAGGATACTAAGTCTGGATCTTGGTATTCAATTCCTTGAATGCAGGCGGACTGAAGTAGCAGGCCTGTTTCTCTATGGATTAAAAAAACTTGCTCTACTTGAAATTGAATTGATTGCAGCAGAGCGTATTGACCATAAGGAATTCCTAGTCGCCACGCTTTAAAGCGCCACACCAAAGCCCTTGCCGTTAAGCTCTGTTGCAAAAGATGATTTAATGACTGCATTAGGTCAGAAAGAGCACTGGATACTGCTTTTCTTACCGCCGGTCCAATGATTGGAAAAATAACATTTGTAATGCGTTCTGGATGAGCTTTTATAGAGGTATCTATTGCAGACTCAATAACTGGAGACATTTGCTGTGCAAGAGAATCATCTTGTTTGTTTCGTTGCTGAAATGCTTCGCTTAGAACCTCTGCGACGCGGTCTATATTTTCCTTTGAGAGTCGCTCTTTTATGACATTTTCGTAGTCATCACCAAGTAACAAGGAGCGTAATTTCGTTAGCTCCTCGGAACCGGATGAGTTACTTGGAGGGAGAGAGGAATTTTTATCCTCTTTGGGCGCCACTTTATCGGGCTTTTCCTCTAACATGATTAAGCTTGAGTTTCAGTCAGGTTATTAGCCATGCTTTCTAGCAAGTTAGCAAGGGTCTTGCGGTCTGCTTTGTTATTACCTAACTCTTTTGATGCGGCTTCAATTTTTCGAGTCAGGTTTTTCACTTCAGTTGTCATTGATTGATTAATACTATCGACAGACTCAGTGAGGGATTGGTGCGCATCAGTAAAGCTTTTGTCGGTATTTTCCTGAAAGCTAGTGAGCTCGCTTGTTAGCGCTTCTAGTTTTTCTTCTAAGATAGATTCCTGACTAACATGTTCTAAATGAGATGACTCTAGGTTATCCGCAATCGATTGGCTAGCGCTCTCTAGTGCGCTATTTATATTTTGCTGGTTATTTTTAATCAGTTGTTCAAGTTGATCCAGTCGTTGGTTCATTTGGGTGTTTTGCTGTGCGATCGCATTTTCCAGTCGTTCGACTTGCTGACCAAACAGTAAGTCCCGTATGGCCGTCAGTTGCTGCTGTGAATCTGCAGCGGTTTGAACATTAGCTTTATCTTTAGTGGCGGGCGTCGCCGCTTTCTTGCTGGTTGGTTTTGTTGATTTGCTTTTTGCGCCCGTGGAATTCTTTGTTGAAGCCATGATATTTCCCTTTGCATTAGTATGTCTCTAGTTGCAGCGACACAATAACGGCATAATCAACCGTTACTAATTAACTATCATTTTGTTAACTATCATTCTGTCGGAATTATGGACTGTATTATTGGCTCAACAACATCCATATTTCAAAGGGCGATAAATCAATTTTTGACTGTGATATTTTTCTCGCCGTTTGCAAAAGCGACCGACATTTTTATTCTGGAGTTACCACTCGCATCACCAAATGTAGCCTATTTTTACTTGTATTTCCACTACTTAGCCTATAGTTTGTGATTTTCTCGATTTAGTCACTATTGTCTAATCGAAAGTCTCTGATAGTTGTCTTTTTACATCATAATTTGATTAATTTTTACTACCTGAATAACTAATGAGTCGTGGTTGGTGTTGCCAAGGCAACAATTTTAGCTCTCTAGGATGTTATACTCGAAGTGTTTGGTGGCAATAACATGGGTTTGATTTAGCGAATATTAGGAGAAAATAATGGATAAAGCGTTGAAAACCATGATTGATAACATACCTGAAAAAACAGGAAGATCGCTTGCTGACTGGAAGATCCTATTGTCGAAACAATCTTTCTCAAAGCATATGCAGGCCGTTAATTATTTGAAGACTGAATTTGGTGTTACTCACGGTTTTGCCAATACCATCGTTACTTTATCAAAAGAAGATAGTAGCAGCGACCAAGACTTGGTTGATAGCCAGTACCAAGGTAAAGAGGCCTTGCTGCCAATTTATGAAAAACTTCTCGAGGTAGTTAACAGTATTGGGAACGACGTCACCATAACCGCTAAGAAAACGAGTGTTAGTATTATTAGAGGCAGGCAGTTTGCTCTTATAAAGCCTGCAACGAAAAAAAGGATTGATTTAGGGCTTAAATTACCTGGGGTTGAACCAGACGGAAGGCTCGAATCTTCTGGCCCTTTCGGAACCATGTGCACACACAGGGTAAGGTTAGAATCCATAGGGCAGGTTGATCAAGAACTTAAAAATTGGCTGTCGGACGCTTATGCTTCAGCGGGATAAAGTTAGAATACAGAATAGACAAAGCTTTAGAGAAAATAAGACTTTGGAGAAAATAAGACTTTAGAATAAACTAGATTCTAGAATAAATCGGACACTAATCTAATTAGATTTTGAATAAGCTAGTCTTTGAACAAACAAATCAGTAAATGAATCAACGGAAGCTCGCTATGCCAAGGCTGTAGGTGTAAATCTAGCCAAACTCAACCTATTAGAAGAGAGACTGTTGTTAACCTTTGCTATCGCGAAAGCTGCTAATGCAAATTAAGCTGTTGATTTGTCCTTTTTAGTTTATTCAATGATGTAGTTTTTGATTTTTCCATCCATTTTTTGCGCGGTATCAGAAACGGTCAGTGCAGAAGCCGTAATTTGACTAGCGGCGACGACATTTTCAGAAGCTTGGTTATTAATATGCACAATATTTTGATTAACTTCTTCGATCGCTTTTTGTTGTTCTGAAGTATTTACGGAAACCGTAGCGGTGACTTCTTGAACCCCTTCAATTTGCTTAACAATTTGTTCAAGGGCCGATTGGATGTTTTGCGCCTGCTCTGATGCGAGTATAGCGTTATCACGCCCCTGATTAATTACTGTATAGGCATCACTAGCACTTGTTTGGAGTTCGTTAACAACGTTGGATATTTCTTCGGTTGACTCTTGGGTGCGCTGCGCTAAGTTTCTTACTTCGTCCGCTACAACTGCAAAGCCTCTGCCTTGGTCTCCCGCTCTTGCAGCCTCAATAGCGGCATTAAGAGCCAATAAATTAGTTTGTTCCGCGATACCCTTTATCATATCCACCATGGTGCTAATATTACCAACTCGACTGTTTAACTGCTCGATTGACTCCGCGGACTGAGACATTTCATCGGCGGTTCTATTGATGACTTTTACAGCTTCTAAAACCGAGCTCTTGCCCGCCTGAGATTCATTAACGACTGATATTACGGCTTCGGTATTCTCTGTCATTGCGTTTGCTATTTGCGCGACATTTGCTGCCATTTGTTCAGAAGCTGCAGCAATGGTTTGCACACTGGCCTGCTGTCTTTCAAGGTTTGCCTCACTTTGCTGAATAGCGGCTGCAGTTTGTTGTGTTTCCATGGCAATTAAATCAGAGTCTGCGCTAAAACTTACTAGATCTTGCTTAAATCGCCTTACGATCTCAGAGATTGAATCAGCCGAACGACCTAGTTCATCATGGCTTATTTTGGCTACTTCGTGGGTTAGATCCCTTTGTTCTACTATGTGAGAGATGACACTGGCAATTTCATTGGATTGTTTTTTTCTTACATTAAGAGCAACCCAAACGGCTACGGTAATGAGTAATCCGAGTATCAAAACAATAGTTTCGATGATTAGTACGGTTACACTACTTCTGCGTTGTGAAGCGGCTTTGCTTAAAACAAGTTCGAACCCCTGTGTCTCGTAACTTTTTAGTTTATCTATTCGGGCCGTAGCGGCACTAAACCAATCGCTTGCATTTAATCCAAAATTATTGTTTTTTGCACTAAGGATATCTCTATAGGAGTTTATGGCATCGGATTCAGGCATTGATTTTGTCGCGGCTAATAGAGTTGCCATTTCGCCGAGCGCAGCATTTAACGCTTCGTGCAAGTATGTATCTTGTTTTGCCCGTAAAGTAATATAGCGATTTCTTAAGCTGGTGGCAAAGGTGTCGGAGGCTATCACGTTGTTTAATACTGCACGTTCGATACCCGCACTTTCTTTGGCACTAGAAAAATTGTATAGCGAAAACAGCTGCGTAGAAACTATGTGGTCATTGCTTGACTTAGATGCTTCCAGCACTAACATTAAACCTTGGTTGTTTATATTAGTATAATAGGCAAGTGCATCAGGCAGCGTGACCGCTAAACGGTCTACTTGATTGCGGAGATTTTGACGATCCGCTAATAATTGTTCAAAACGTCTAACAATTTGACTCATGTTGTCAGCTAACGACCATAAACGGGATTGTTCCTTTAATTCTCTAAGTTTCTGTTCGGTGTTCGAACGTTGGTTCGCAAGTTGGCTTCTAAATTGTTCTCCCTTAGAGCCAATAAAGCCAGCAGTAATACCTCGCTCTTTTTGCAGTTCATGTACTAGGTTTAAAACTTCATTACTTAACATAGCATTAGATTCTGCTTCCTGGGCATCAATCATTTTCGAACTTGAGAGGTAGACATCATAGGAAACGACGGCAGCTAAGAAAAAGCACGGAAGAACAACAAGCAAGCTAATAAATTTGGAAGCAATTCTGGCAATAGTTTTCATTAGGACAACTCCAACGTTCGCATTTCGCGTACTGCATATAGTATTTCGTTTGTAGGGAAATTAGGAACTCTCATTATCTTAGTATAGAAAATCGGAATATTCCATTGGGTAAGCTCAGCACCAATTAGGAAATCGTTCCGGTCGGTATTTAACCTTTATGATTACGTATTCTCTTTGAAGTTAGATTAGTTTCTTTGCGAATAAATTGCATTTAACTGTTTGACCGACAATAAAACACTTTGCCGAACTATAGATATTGGTTACTTTTAGCCAAGGTTTGGTCGGTGTTAATGACGGGGCAATAAAACTTCGTTGCTATTAAATAGGCCAACATGTTGTTTTTATTAAAGTAAAACCTTATCTCTAGTTCTCAGAATATGCCGGGTTGTACTGCTATAGCGATCAGAGATTCCAAAATTGTGAGAGCTAGGCTAAGATACGAAAAAAATACTAAGGGAACTAACAGTGAACATAAAACGAACCATTATAGGGTCTTTGATCTTCGGATTGTCTTTACAAACCATTTATGCTCAAGCTTTGCAGGCAAAAACTAGCAATAATGCACAGCTAAATAGAAGTATTTCGGTAGATTCATCAGTTACCAGCAAGCACCAAGTAAAAATTAAAGGTAAAACCGTCAAATATACAGCAACCGCTGGGACCCAGCCGGTTTGGAATGAAAAAGATCAGCCGGTTGCTTCATTGTTTTATACCTATTATCAAAGAACTGATGTCAAAAGCAATGAGTCGAGGCCGCTTCTGATTTCTTTTAATGGCGGTCCAGGTTCTGGGTCAGTTTGGATGCACATCGCTTATACCGGACCACGTTCAATAAGAATCGACGACGAAGGGTATCCGTTGCAACCTTATGGTTTAAAAGGTAACCCATACTCTGTCCTGGATGTCGCTGACATCGTTTTCGTCAACCCGGTTAACACGGGATTTTCTAGAATGATTCCTGATGCAAAGGGAAAAATGCCTGACTCAAAGCAGTTTTTTGGAGTCAACCAGGATATAAAGTACCTAGCTGAGTGGATTAACACGTTTGTTAATCGCAATGATCGCTGGCGTTCACCGAAATACTTAATCGGTGAAAGTTACGGTACAACTCGAGTTGCGGGATTAGCTAAAGAGCTGCAAGAAAGGCATTGGATGTATTTAAACGGGGTTGTTTTGGTATCACCAACCGGCCTCGGTATTAAACGCGATGGCCCAGTGCTAGCTGGAAACAGATTGCCATACTTCACTGCAGCTGCATGGCATCACAAAGTTCTGCCAAAAGCCTTACAAGATCTGGATCTACTTGAAGCTCTGCAACAGTCGGAAGACTATGCCATCAACCAATATATTCCAGCGCTAGCGAAAGGCGGTTTCTTAGACGAAAAGCAAAGACAAATGGTGGCAGACAAAGTCGCTTATTTCTCTGGACTCTCTAAACAGTCTGTTTTGCAAAACAACTTAGATATACCAACCAGTTTCTTTTGGAAAGAGTTGCTAAGGGCGGAAGGCTTTACCGTTGGTCGGTTGGATTCGCGCTATTTAGGCATTGATAAGAAACTAGCTGGAACGCGGCCTGATTATAACGCCGAACTGACTTCTTGGTTGCATTCTTTTACGCCTGCAATTAATTATTATCTTCGCGAGGAATTAGGTTATAGAACTGATGCCAAATACAACATGTTCGGGCGCGTTAGACCATGGGACTCAACTAAAAACTCTACCGGCGACAATTTGCGTTCTGCAATGGCAGCTAATCCCTATCTGAAGGTGCTTTTCCAGGCCGGTTATTACGATGGCGCAACCACCTATTTCGATGCAAAATATACCATGTGGCAATTAGACCCAAGTGGAAAAATGAAAGACCGGCTTAGCTTTAAAGGCTATCGCAGCGGTCACATGATGTATCTAAGGCGCGAGGATTTAAAGAACTCTAATCAAGACCTACGAGAATTTATAAAAGATTCTGTACCGAGCTCGGAGCAGGCGGCCCAATATCTAAGAAACTAATACCAGAAGCCTCGGTCGCGTTATTTAGTACTGAGGCTTTTGTTTAATTTTTTAGGTGGGCCCCTAGCAAGAAGCTCGGGGTCATCAGTAGATATTTATGGTACTAGAATTAGTCGTTATTTGTTCTAGTCGAAATATATTGCTGAGATATCTAATGGGGCCTTTGTCATAGCTTGATTCTTGGTTTGATTCTGGGTTTGGTGCTTGGTTTGGTTCTGGGCTTTGTTGCCAATTTGCTCATCAGCGGTTGATTCGTCGATTGATAGGTAAAACCCTTGTTTGCCCCAATCGCTCAGAACAACCCGCTGTGCTTTTCTATCGTTTAACTGCACCGTATGACTAGCTTGTCTATGAGTATGACCATGGATTAAGGTATCAATATCGTGTTGCTCTAAGAAGGTGACCACTTGTTGAGAGTTAACATCCATAATCTCGCTGGTTTTTTCCGATTGCGCCTGCTGACTTTGTTGTCTTAAGCCCATAGCGACCTCAAGACGTTTCTCAATAGTTAAGGATAAGAACTCTGACTGCCAATGAGGGTTTCTTACCATTGTCCGAAACTCTTGGTAAGAGACATCATCGGTACATAAGCTATCGCCGTGCATAATCGCTACTTTTTGACCAGCAAGGGAGAGGAATGTTGGTTCTTCTAGTAATTGTCCACCCGTAGCGGCTTCAAAATCCTTGGATAACAAGAAGTCTCTATTGCCATGAATAAAGAATAACTCTCCTTGATTGTCTGCATAGTTCTTAAACAGTGCGATCACATCCAAATAGAGTGTTGCGCTGCCATCGGTTAAATTAACGCAGTCGTCACCGATCCAAACTTCGAATAAATCACCCAACACGTATAACCGGTCACTTTGAGTCGCGATCGTTTGCATATATTGCTCAAAAAGCGAATACAAATCGGGCCTATCATGGCTTAAGTGTAAATCGGATATTATGTGGGTGATTTTTTTCAATTACTTAACCGTCATACTCTTAATGACTACTGCTTCGGTTGGTACATCTTTCATGCCCGCAGTAAAACCAGTTTCAACCATTTTAATTTGATTAACCACAGCCATTCCTTCAGTCACCTTACCAAACACCGCGTAACCCCAGCCTTGCATAGATTCAGACGAAAAATCCAAGAAATCATTATCTTTAGTATTAATAAAGAACTGCGCTGTTGCTGAGTGAGGATCGCTGGTACGCGCCATAGCGATAGTGCCAGTCTGGTTGCTTAAGCCGTTTTGCGATTCACATTTGATTGGAGCGTTAACCATTTTTTGATTCATATCGTGGTCGAAACCGCCGCCCTGAATCATAAAGTTTTCGATAACACGGTGAAAGATAGTCCCTTCATAATGACCCGACTCAACATATTCTAGAAAATTCTTTACTGTATTTGGTGCTTTTTCCGCGTCTAACTCAATCGTGATATCGCCGAAATTGGTATGGATAATAACCATTATTAACTGCCTATTTGCTAAAAACTGCGATTCTACCTTAATTCGATAAGTGACCCAAGCAAGGATGGGGCAGAAAGCCAAAAATAGTTAACCATGCATTGTTAATATAACTTGGCCCGCTAATTGGTATTTTAAAGAACTAATATGTTGGTGTTTTTTGAGTTCAAGCTCTTTATAATAGCGGCTGCTCATCAAGGGCTCTTGATATAACATTGTCAGAGTGCTGAAAAATGCTTCTATGGACAATGCTTTTAAGAATAATGCATTTAACTTTAAATAACAGAGAAACACATGTTACATATATACGATACGTTGACTCAGACCAAGAAACAGTTCAAGCCGATTGACGCGGGAAAGATTCGTATGTACGTGTGTGGTATCACCATTTATGACTATAGCCATATAGGGCATGCTCGTACCTTCGTTGCTTTTGATGTGATTACTCGTTACCTACGATTTTCCGAATATGATTTGACCTATGTTAGAAATATTACTGATATCGATGACAAGATTATTGCTAGAGCCAATGAAAACGGTGAAGACTTTAAGCAACTGACCGCACGCTTTGAAAAAATTATGCATGAGGATTTTGCTGCACTTGGCATGGCGGAACCAGATATAGAACCAAAAGCTACCGATTCAATTGCCGAAATTATCGAAATTATTGAGCAGTTAATTGAAAGTAATTTTGCTTACCAAGGTGAAGACGGTGATGTCTATTATCATGTGCCAGAATTTGCCGATTATGGAAAACTAAGCAAACAGAACCTGGAAGCACTGCAAGCTGGTGAAAGGGTTGGGGTTGCTACTGATAAGAAAAACAGTATGGATTTTGTATTGTGGAAGAAAGCAAAACCAGGTGAGCCGACATGGGATTCGCCTTGGGGCGAGGGAAGACCTGGTTGGCATATAGAGTGTTCGGCAATGACTAAAAAGTGCTTAGGTAAGCATTTTGATATTCATGGTGGCGGCTCGGATTTACAGTTTCCGCATCATGAAAATGAGATTGCTCAGTCTGAGGCGGCCAACGGCTGTACATTTGCTAATACCTGGATTCATACCGGTATGGTTCAAGTGGACAAAGTGAAAATGTCCAAATCCCTTAACAACTTTTTTACGATTCGTGATGTGCTAAAGGAGTTTCGTGCTGAGACAGTCCGCTATTTTATGCTGTCTAGTCATTATAGAAGCCAGTTAAGTTACGGTGAAGAAAATCTAATATCGGCGGATGCTGCATTAGAAAGACTTTATCTGTCACTGAGGGATATTGATTTTCAGCAACCTTTACCGCAAGTGGACCGCGATAACCCGTTTGTTGAAAAGTTTGGTATTGCGATGGATGACGATTTTAATACACCGGAAGCCGTTGCCGTGTTATTTGAAGTGGCTAAAGCGATCAATAAAGCCGAGTCTACTGATTCAGCGAGAGCTAACGCTGCCATCTTAGTTGAGCTAGGCGGTGTTCTTGGAATTCTTCAACAGGCACCTTCGGAATTTCTCACCGCTGCCGTTGGAGACGAAACTCAAGATGATGCGTTAATCGAACAACTGATACTTGAACGCAAACAAGCTAGGGAAGACAAGAACTGGGCTAGGGCTGATGAAATTAGGGATCAGTTTAACGACATGGGAATTGTGTTAGAAGATAAAGAAGGCAAAACACTTTGGCGGCGTAACTAAACCAGAGTAGCTGGAGCTAGCAGCTAGAGGCAAGGAGTTAACATAACTGCTAGCTTCTAGCTGTGTCTTAATAAAACATTTAATAAGTCCTTATAAGAACCCACCTTAAATTTACTGTATCTGCGGCATTAGAATTGAGCTACTCATAATTAGAACCGAGCTACTCATACATTGGTTAACGCCGCTTTGTTAGAAGCAATCAGTTTCCTTAGTTGGTTACAGTTATAATTTCAATTACAAAACCACTAACTCTACCTATATCAGCAATTTATGACGCTTTAACCACATCTATATTCACCTAAGCCTCCACACTTAAAATCAAATTAAGCGAACAGTTGTATGCTGAATAGTTCATATAAAACAAAGACTTGTAAGTTTTTTATAAGGTCGTACCAGATAGTGTCACCAAACAGGGGATAATGGCGCCCAATTATTGTGGGCGATATACTCAAAGGTTCGGGTGCTACCTTTAGACTATGTGCTTTGAACTCGTTACCACTAACTTTCGTTACCTAACAGATAAGGTCTTAAAATGAGTCGTACAGAGAGTTTTTCTAGAGAAGATTTAATTGCATGTGGAAACGGTGAACTCATCGGTACTGCCTCAGATGGCCGTGCTATCGCACGTTTACCAGCACCTAATATGCTGATGATGGATCGCATAACGCGTATCTCTGATGAAGGTGGTGCGTATGGTAAAGGTGAAGTAATCGCTGAACTTGATATCACTCCAGATCTGTGGTTTTTCGATTGCCACTTTAAGACCGATCCAGTAATGCCTGGTTGTTTAGGTGTTGATGCTATGTGGCAATTAGCCGGATTCTACCTTTCATGGGACGGTAGCCCTGGTAAAGGACGTGCTCTTGGTGCCGGAGAAATCAAATTTTTTGGACAAGTATTACCGGATGCAAAAAAAGTTACCTATAAAATCAGTGTTCGTCGCATCATTAAGCGTGGTTTGGCAATGATCATTGGTGACGGCTCTGTGGAAGTTGATGGTAAAGAAATTTATACGGCTAAGAATCTTAAAGTTGGTCTATTTGAATCAACCGACGACTTTTAAGTAGCTGCCGAGAATTTAATTTTAAAGACTAACTTTTTTAAGACTAGTTTTTTTAAAGACTAATTAATGAATAGATGTTTATTGCTTAACAGCGTAAATAAACAAGTAAACGAGGTATTTTAGAATGAAACGAGTCGTTATAACCGGAATGGGTGTTGTCTCTTGTCTTGGAAATGATGCTGAAACGGTTACTCAGTCGTTAAGAGAAGGCAAGTCTGGAATTACTTACAACGAGAAGTATAAGGAAGTTGGATTAAGAAGCCATATTTGTGGTCGTCCTGATATAGATGTTGCCGATCATATTGACCGTAAGGTTCGTCGTTTCATGGGAGATGCGTCGGCTTATGCCTATATCTCAATGGCACAAGCGATTGAAGATGCTGGCCTAGGTGAGGATCTGGTTTCAAACCCTCGAACAGGTTTGATTATGGGATCAGGTGGCGGCTCTCAAAAAGCCCAGACTGAATCAGTTAATATTTGTTTAGAGAAAGGCGTTAAACGTGTTGGTCCTTATGCTGTTCCTAAAACGATGGCTAGTACTACCTCAGCTTGTTTAGCGACTCCGTTTAAAATTAAAGGGATTAATTATACGATTTCATCGGCGTGTGCGACTAGCGCTCATTGTATCGGAAATGCTTACGAGCAAATCCAACTTGGCAAACAAGACATTATTTTTGCCGGTGGTGGTGAAGAAGAGGATTGGCGTTTAACCTTGTTGTTTGATGCAATGGGCGCATTATCTTCGAAGTATAACGATACACCAGAAACAGCTTCACGACCATACGATGAAACACGTGACGGGTTTGTTATTTCCTCTGGTGGCGGTACCTTAGTATTAGAAGAGTTAGAGCACGCGAAAGCTCGTGGCGCAAAAATCTACGCCGAAGTAGTTGGTTATGGTGCGACTTCAGATGGTTACGACATGGTTGCTCCTTCTGGCGAAGGTGCGGTTCGCTGTATGCAGCAGGCTATGGCAACGGTTGATGGCGACATTGATTATGTTAATACCCATGGAACTAGTACACCGGTTGGTGATACCGCTGAATTAGGTGCAATTAACGAAGTATTTGCTAATAAGCTACCTAAAATCGGTTCAACAAAATCTTTGGCTGGACATTCCTTAGGTGCCACTGGTGTCCATGAGGCAATCTATAGCTTGTTGATGATGGAAAATGATTTTATCGCCGGCTCAATCAATATTGAGCATATCGATCCGCTAGCAAAAGATTTACCTATTGTGACTAAAACAGAAGATGCAAAATTGAATACCATTTTGTCGAATAGTTTTGGTTTCGGTGGAACTAATGCCAGTTTGATTTTCCAGCGTTATTCTTCATAGTCTGATGAGGTTCGTTTGCTTAGCAGCGAGCCCTTTTTTGAGTAGGGTTAGGAAGAATTAAACAAGCCTAACAACCGAGAAAGAGTAAGAACAAAAAAGCGCCGTATGGCGCTTTTTTGTTTTATACGACGTTTATTATTTTCTAGTGCGGCGAGTGAAACTGGGATAGCGCAGATTAGCCTTAGTGTTATTTGATATATCCTTTCTGGGGTTCCTTCGTCACCACCAGCCTACGAATTGAGTCGGACTTAAAAGGTAGGTTGGGCTGATGTAAGAAGCCCAACAATCTATCACAACAGACTTAGATGCCAATTCTTGTGATTTTCCCTAGGGGCCAAGTTACTCCTTAATAATGTGGCGGTAACTCTACTGCATTATTACTTGGGTTGGCGTCGCCCATGCGCTCAACCTGCGAAACGACATTTTCTACAATACGTTTTAATTTATTGATATCTGTTTGTTGCTCAATTAAAGCCTGATTTAATTCTTCAATCAAATGATCCTGAAAGGTGAGCTTGGTTTCTAGCTCTTCAATACGAGCATTGCTAGCACTTAATGCAGTTTCTGGTGTCTTGTGACTAGATTCATTCATTTATAACAGCTCTTCAATTTTCGAAGCGATATTCTCAGGCTTGTCTTTAGGCGCAAAACGTTTAATAACTTCGCCATTTCGGTTAATCAGAAACTTTGTGAAGTTCCACTTCACGCCCTTTGAGCCTAAAATCCCTGGAGCTTGTTCTTTCATGTAGTCATAGAGGGGCAGGGCATTATCGCCATTGACCTCGACTTTTTTAAATAGCGGAAAGCTTGTTTGATAAGTTAAATCGCAGAAGCTTTGTATTGCTTCGGCGTCACCAGGCTCTTGTTTGCCAAACTGGTTACAGGGGAATCCTAGAACACTAAACCCTTTGTCAGCGTATTCTTTTTGGAGATTTTCTAAGCCTTTATATTGGGGGGTAAAACCGCATTTACTGGCGGTATTAACTATCAGTAACACTTTATCCTTGTAATCGGACATCGAAACCGGATTACCTTTGATATCATCGCACTCGAAACTGTAAATGTTGTTACTGCTGTCGTTAGCATGGTCTGACATGGCATTGCTTCCGTAAATGATTCGATTGAGCAAACATATTACACTTAAAACGTTAATTTGATAAGCTGTGGGGATAGTCAAATTGCGTATATCTCGTACTGGACAAAAAAAGACAATTTATTATCGGTATTTATTCCCCGTGTTAACCATTAATCAGTGTTTATCAATAATGCAGTGTTAATCAATAATCCAGTGTTAATCAATAATAAGGAATCATCAATGCAAGTTTTTGCCTTACCTAAAACTTTGGCGGTATCAGCCGCTTTACTAATTTCGTCAAGTTATGTCATTGCTCAACCTAAGTTGTTGACTGAAAAAGAATTAAAGCAGGTCGAAACCGTGCGGCAGACGGCTATGAATAGTAATTTAGGTTACGAAATTTTAGAGTCGCTCACGACCGAGGTCGGTCCTCGAATGGCAGGTACACCTCAAGATACCTTAGCCGTCAACTGGGCGGTTGATAAGTTCAAAGAGCTAGGCTTTGATAAAGTTTGGAAAGAGCCTGTTACCTACGATACTTGGGTTCGAGGAGTGGAAACCGCTGAGGTGATAGCGCCTTATCCGCAACAACTGCACATAACAGCGCTGGGAGGTTCGGTATCGACCCCGGACGGAGGCATTACAGCGCCGTTAATCCACTTTGCTCATCTAGACGATTTGAAAAAAGCCGACCCATCGATGGTTAAAGGCAAAATTGTATTTATTAGCTACCGTATGGAGCGAACAAAAAACGGTGCTGGTTACGGAAAAGCCGTTGCCGCCAGAAGTACTGGAGCTGTGGAAGCGGCAAAGAAAGGAGCCGTAGGAGTCATTATTCGTTCCATAGGCACCGATACTCACCGTTTGCCGCATACCGGAATAATGCGCTACCAAGATGGAATTATTCAAATACCGGCGGCAGCTTTGTCTAATCCCGATGCAGATCAGCTGGTGCGTATTTTTAGCCGAAACAAGCCAGTATCAATTAAGTTTGAGCTAGGGGCGAAACCGGCGGGCGAGTTTACCTCGCATAATGTTATTGGCGAGATTACTGGAAGCCAATCTCCGGAAGAGGTGGTTATCATGGGTGGTCATTTAGATTCTTGGGATTTAGGAACTGGGGCCGTTGATGATGGTGCTGGTGTTGCGTTGACCATGGCGGCTGCAAAGTTGATCAAAGATAGTGGCGTTAAACCTAAAAGGACTATCAGGGTGATTCTTTGGGCAAACGAAGAGCAAGGCCTTAAAGGGGCGCGAGCTTATGCAGAGGCCCACAAACACGAATTAGCCCAGCACATTATTGGCGCGGAGTCTGATTTTGGCGCAGGCCGAGTCTATGAGTTTCATTCTTTAGTAACCGAAAAAGACATGCCTTTTATTGATCAAATGGAAGCCATGTTTGCGCCTATTGGTATTAAACGAGGTCATAACAAAGCGGGCCCTGGACCAGATTTAATTCCTTTATACGGACTGGGAATGTCTGTTTTTCGCTTGGCTCAAGACGGAAGCGACTATTTTGATCTCCATCATACGGCGGATGATACCTTAGATAAGGTTGACCCTAAGGCGCTAGCTCAAAATGTTGCAGCCTATAGCGTTTATTCGCTAATGATGGCACAGTATAATGGCGATTTAGCTAGACCTAAACAGGATAAAAAATAATGAATACCAATGAAGTCTTTGGCTCTTTAGATGAGTCAATTTACGAAATTCAGATTGCTCGTGGCGACAAAATGAACGCGCTGACTGACGCGATGTATGGGTCGCTGATTGAGCAGTTATCATTCGCCGAAAATAATGATGATGTTAAGGTTATTTTCCTCAGAAGTGATAACAAGCATTTTAGCGCCGGTAACGATCTCGCGGATTTCTTGGAAACTAAGTTTGATAGCAATAGTAATGTCGTTCAATTCCTGAAATCACTGGCGCGGCTAAAGAAGCCACTGGTATGTGCGGTAGGTGGTGCGGCTGTAGGGATCGGTACCACATTGCTATTACATTGTGATTTAGTTTACGCCTCAGCGGATACAAAATTTTCTGTTCCATTTATCAAATTAGGTCTTACTCCTGAGGGTGGGTCTTCGGTATTACTAGCAAAACGCTGTGGCACTGCGCGAGCGAATGATTGGCTTTTGACCGGCAGAACGTTTTTGGCGGAAGAAGCACTAAACTCTGGACTCGTTAATGCGGTGTATGCGGATACAGACAGTTGTTGGCAAGAAGCTCGTTCTGCGGCAAAGCGTTTAGCTAAAAGTTCGGCGCGTGTTCTAAATGATACCAAGGCACTACTAAAAGCGGAACATGTAGAGGGAATCATCGAAACCATGGAAAAAGAAGCCGTAATTTTTGCAAAAGGTCTCGAGTCGGATGATGCAAAAGCTGCGTTTAACGCTTTCTTGAAGCGCTAATCAACATTTTCTAATAAACCGTTACCAAATTAGGAAAAACCAAACTGGGCAAACCAAATTGGGCGAACCAAGTCAGGCGAACCAAGTCAGGCAAACCATTCCTTTTTAATGACGACACCTGAGGTTTTTTAATAAAACCTCAGGTAAATTAGGAAGGTTTAAATTGGTCGAGTGGTTTTTAGCTAGAACCAATTAATAGATAACAGATAACTGTAACTAAACAGATACCAATGATATTAAGCGCAAAACCATTTCTAACCATTTCTTGAATTGTCACTTTCTCACTACCATAAACAATTGCATTTGGTGCCGTCGCTACCGGAAGCATAAAGGCGCAACTAGCACTCATCGCCGCTGGAACCATTAAAATAGCTGGGTCGATATCTGCAGCAATTGCTGCTGCTGCCAAAATAGGCATAAGCAGCGCCGTAGTCGCTGTATTGCTAGTCATCTCGGTTAGGAAAGTCACGGTGAGCGCTATTAACGCTATCACAATAATGATAGGTAGCGCAGTCACATTGGACAGGTAGTCGCCGATGAGAGCGCTTAACCCGCTTGCAGCAAAAGCTTTTGCAATACAGATCCCGCCAGCGAATAATAGTAATACCCCCCAAGGTATCTTGTTGGCGGTTTCCCAGTTGAGTAAGCGGCCTTGTCGGCCGTCAATTTTCTTGCCATCTGGGATAATAAACATCGCTATACATGCGAGCAGCGCGACACTAGCGTCGTTTGCTTTTTCTAACCCGGTTAGCTGACTCCATCCACCGAAGGGTTCCTGACGCGTAATCCATAACAAAGCGGTAACAGCGAAAACGCTCAAAACGCGCTTTTCTATACTCGTCCACTCTCCGGTTGATGGGACTTCAACTGAAAGCTGTTTAGGCAGGTTTCGAGTTATCCAGATCATTGCTAAAGGAATGAACACGATAACTAGCGGTACTCCCCATTTCATCCAATCTAAAAAACCAAGTGAGCTATTGGTCGCTTCGTTGTACGTGGACATAAATAAAGCGTTAGGTGGTGTTCCTATAGGAGTGCCGATTCCTCCTATGCTAGCGGAGTAAGCAATGCCTAATAACAAAGCGCTGGTCAACCGTTTATCGTTGGCGCTTTCAACGGTTGCTAACGCTACCGGCAGCAGCATTAAGGTAGTAGCGGTGTTAGAAATCCACATACTTAATATGGCTGACGCCACCATAAAACCCATGACTAAGTGTCTTGGTGACGAACTACCGAAAGCGTTAACCATCATCAACGCGATTCGTCGGTGCGCGCCGGAATAGGACATAGATTGGGATAGTATAAAACCGCCCAAAAGTAATAGTATCAGCGGATGACCATAGGCTTGGGCTACTTCATTAGATGTTAATGTGCCGGTCATTGTAAAAACTGCAAGCGGAATCATAGAAGTAACGGGGATTGGTATCGGTTCAAAAATCCACCACAAAGCGCAAACGAGGGTGACAGACGCGACCAGTGATATCTCGCTACTAGTACCCGTTTGATCGATCAATAAATACAAGAAGATTGCGGAAATGGGGGCTATCCATAGGAAATGCTTGTTAATTGAACTCATTCAGTTTATTTTTCCGTTTTGGTAGACAAGATTTGTCAAAATCATTTGAAATAGGTCTACACTTAATTAAGCAACTTAAACTTGGGGGCTGTTCACCATGTCTGGCCCAAGCATGACTGTTTTTAAGCAGGCCATAATAGCCTAAAATCAAACTAAAATAGAGTCTTTCCTCGAATGAGAGTAGAAGAACTTGGTCTCACCTTTGGTGATACCCTACAAATTCAAATAGGTGAAAACGCCGACCAGCGTTATCCAGTAAAGTTTATTGGCATTAACCCTAATGCCAGTATCATTGTTTCTGCACCTATCACTGGCAAGGACAAGGTCTATTTTGTGCGAGAAGCTCAAATGGTTACCCTTCGATTTGTTGTAAAAAATGTCGTTTCCGCCTTTGAAACGCGCGTGATGCTTACGCGCGGCCAACCGTACCCCTATCTACACCTAGAAATCCCTAAAGATGTTCAAACGGTGGAAGTACGTAAAGAAATTCGAGTGCCTACTGACATAAATACAACGGTCATTAATAAAACTCACAATTCGCCAGCACTAACCGCTAGAATGCTGAACCTAAGTTGCTCTGGAGGCCGACTAGAGTCGTTAGCGAAAGTCGCATTAATGGATAATATCTTGAATATAACCATGCTGTTATTGATTGACAATATTGAACGAATTGCCACCATGAACTGCAGGGTCTCTTATGTGAAAGAAGACGAAGAGAATCAGGTATTTATCTATGGTGTTAATATTGAAGAGATCGATGAAGATGATAGTTTGTATTTACGAGGCTTTATTTATCAGGAACTGCTACGTGGAATGCATATGCTGTAAACAGGCCTTTCTTTTACTATTCTTAGACTTATTTTCGTTTAAAACAACCCTCTAACTTTCTATGAACTCAAGCTATTTTCTCGGTGTGGCTGGTACTGATTTGATCGCACTTTCTCGTTGATAAACGTCAAACTAGTCGCTAACTAGGTATTTAGTGCCAAAACTCGTCGACTCGTCTAAAATAACCGACAAACTGGCATCAACAGCGTTTGCTTAGAGCATCTGTTATGAATAGTTACTTTTTGATCGGTGGTTTGTTGACTTCGATTGCGGCCGTCATTCATATTGGCTGCATCGCGTTTGGTGCGTCTTGGTACCGATTCTTCGGCGCCGGAGAAAAAATGGCCATTCTATCGGAGCAAGGCAGTAAACAGCCGACCATTATTACCAGCGGTATTGTTGTGGTGCTTACCTTGTGGGCTTGGTATGCGTTTTCTGCCGCAGGTTATGGCATTAAACTTCCATTCATTAAACTCGCTATTGTTACTATTGCTAGCGTTTTTTTGTTGCGCGGTATTATCGGTTTCTACTTTGTGCAATCTCCAATAGGCAGAACTCCTGAGTTTTGGGTATGGAGCTCTTTAATTTGTCTACTAATTGGCTTAATGTATGCGCTAGGCCTTAAACAACAATGGAATACCCTCTGATATTATCTTTGTGCTGATTATTGCCAACGAGTCTAAACTAGGCAAGTCGCTTTCTAAATATTCGATTGATTGATTTTTAGCTAACCGGGTTGAATTTGATAGCGATAATTGTTTCTATCTTAAATAGATACCAAACCGAAAAATAAATAATAAAATTAGCAAAAGGAGCCCTTTAATGTTTTTAAGAGTTATAGCCACATTGGTGATTATTTTCACCTTCGCGTCTTCTGTATCGGCTGCAGAAAATTATCGAGTTACGCTGCTTCGTGCGGCTCCTGGCAACCTGCCTGCACTAATTGATACTGCAACGCGTTATAAAGTCGCTCAGCAAGGAAATCCAATTATTATGCGTCATAGTCAAGGTGACCATTGGGATCTTATGATATTAGAGCCAGCGGGGGAGAACTGGATGATACCTACGGATTACAGTTCGCTAGTTTCTTTTCAACATGACTTTTTAGTCAAGTCGTCTTGGTCATGGAAAGATGTCAAATCTCGTTCAGCCAGTGCAGGTCTATTTCATATTGAAATGTTTCATGCGGCAGTGGGTCACAAAGCTGATATTTTGCAACAGCGCTTTATGGAAAATAAATACTACAATGCAACTAACCGGCCAGGGAATATTGTTTTTGAGACGGTTTTTGGTAGCGATGTTGATAACTTTACCATTGGTTTTTATAAAGACATAAAAGCTTTCGCTACGGACCCTGATTTGCCGGATGAGGTTTTTGAAAAAGCCGCTACGGATGCAGGTTTTTCAAGCCGCTCTGATATCGGTTTTCATCTTCGACGTTTTATCAACCGTCATTATGATACCTTGGCCTCACAGGTCAAATAGTGTTTGTTAAGCTTTGAATTGAGTACCAGGGAAATAACGTTGACGGCAAGGCATGTAGCGATTTTTGATTTTGATAAAACGATTATCAGTCATGATACCGGTCTGGAATTTATTGTTTTTACGCTGTCAGAATCTACCCTGAGAGCCATTTGCGCATTGTTGATTGCGCCGCTCGCGTTACTGTTCTTTGCTACTCATAAAACTCGTTTTATATCAGTATCTATCTTTTTATGGTTGGCGACGGTAGCGAAACCAAATAGAAAGGTAATTAGAGGGCGGCGAGATTTTATAGCCAAATATTTAGCAAGAAATGATGTTGTTTTATTTGAGTCCGCGGTCAAAAAAATTAGGCAACACCAACAACAAAATGAGCAAGTTATTATAGTGAGCGGTTCTTCTTGTTGGATGATCAAAAAGATTCTAGCGTTTTATCGGCTAACTAACATTGACGTCATAGCATCTAAAGAGTGTCGATTTTTGGGAGGTATGGTGACAAGAGAACACTGTTTCGCAAGTAGAAAGGTTTTGATGTTACAGAAATATATTGGTAATAGGGAAACGGTTTATAGTTGTGGCTATACCGATAGCTTTTCTGACCAATGGTTAATGCAGCTTTGTCAGCAAGTATGTTTGATTAATCCCACCACTAATCACTGGTTAAAATATCAAAAACAATTTGGTGACAGACTTAAAGTTTTAAAGTGGACCTAAGTTGACATGAATAATATTAGTATTGTAAAGCAATTGGCCTACGGTTTGGGGCCTTGGGGTTGGGGTTTGAGGCTTAGGGTTAGGGGCATAGAGCTTGGGGCCACGGGTTTGGTATTTTAGGTTTGAGGTTTGAAACAATATTAAGATCATAGATTAAGAGCAGCCTTCTTTCGAGTAGAAAAAACGCTAACAATAATTGCCACATCGATTGGTCGATGTGACAAATGTCCAACAAAAGTGATTAACGGCGCTTGTTCTAAAGTGTCTTTAAAAGATCCATACTTCTATATCATCTTCTGCAAATGGCGGGTGCTCTATGGAAAGTGTATCAAACACTTCGACTTGGTTCAGCGACAAATTGTCTTTTAATTCAGCTAAACGCTCTGAGCGAGAAAAATCCACCAACACTAATGATTGATTAGGATTTTGTTCAACATAGTTACGAAGTCTGGTTAAGTCTCGCTGTTCTTTACTTGCGTCCACGTTGTTTGTATTAGTCCCAAAATTTACCGTTATTCTACTTGCCATGGAGGCAAGCTCTCGATACCTTAGCGGTGTATTTTTTGGTAGCTCCTTAGGGCGATAGTGACTTGGATAATATGAAACTAGACCCGCATCTTCGGCTTCTTTTTGGCCGTCATTGCGGCTGACAAAGTCGATAAAAGACTTGGCTATTTCGGGCTGATTTACGCCTTTAGTGTACAAAAAAAGCGTTCTGGAAAGAGGGTACGCTTGAGTGCCGATGGTATATCCGTTTGGCAGGGTGCCGGGATTATTGCTGCTTTTCGCAATCGCTAATACTTTTGATGAGCCCACATGAGCAACTCCAACAAAACCTAACGCCCCTTTGTTATTGACAACACCTTTTACTAAGTTAGCACTTGACTCAAAACGCGCTGATTTTTCTGATAGTGTTAACTTGCTAGGTTTTAATACTAGGCTTTTAAAGGTATCCCAGGTTCCAGAGTTGTTATCTCGACTATATAGCGATATTGATCTGTTTTCGCCGCCGAACTCTGACCAATTAGTTGCTTGCCCTGAGAATATTGCCGCAACTTGTTCACTGGTTAATGAGTTTACCGGGTTAGTTGGGTAAGTGACGATGGCTAGCGCATCTAGCGCAATAGGGTGTTCACTGACATTTTCGAATTTTTGTAATAGATCGTTATATTCTTTGCCCTTAATTTTTCTAGAGCTCATTGCAATATCAGTCGAGTTTTCTGATAGAGCGGTAAATCCAGTACTTGAACCGTGGGCTCTAATTTCAATTTGAATTAGTGTATTATCGCTGGGTAAGGTGCCCTGAATAATTTTTTCTACCGAACTCTGTTGTGGAATAGTTTTTATATTGATAGCACCTAACGTCTTAAGGTAGGCTTTAGCTAACCTTGGAGCAAAGGTTTCACCAACAGTGTTAGAGCCATGCAAAGATAAGCTTTTAACCATTTGCTTCTCAGAGCTTGCTTGGCTAGCTATTTTGACTGGTTGCTTTATAACATAGGCTGTTCCAGAAATAGCGATGAGTAAACCGATTGAAAAGATAACAAGTACATTTAGTTTTGACATACAGATTTTATTGACAGTGGTTGTAGTTAGCGCGGAGTTTGTTCTTAGAATATGACTAGAATGTGACAACAGAACGTTTAAGAATATCAAAACGTGTTGAAACAAAAATATATCTCAACCGATGAATATTTAGCTAGCTTAGACTTCATTTTTTGAAGCTGATATCCTATTTTTGAATATTCATTGGCACTAGTTAATAGCAACGCTTGCTACAAATAACAACAGGTCGTGATGTAATAGATGTTATTGAATGGTATGTTTATTTAATTCTGTTTATGATTTCTGCGCAAATGATTTAATCGTTAAAGGGAAGAGGTGTTTTATGTTGAGAACATTGGTTGTGATTTTAGCGCTCCTTGTAACTGCTGGCTGTTCGCAGCCATTGCCGAAAAATCAGTTAGATTATGTCGGTGATTGGGGCGCAGATTCGACGTCCTTGACTATTCGAAGTGATGGAACGGTTTCATATCGGCATAAGGAAAATAGCATGTCGACCTCCATCGATGCTCCAATAGTCTCGTTGAATGAGCAAAAACTAGTGGTCGGTGTTTGGTTTATAACAACAACGTTTGAGTTGGGTAAACCGACACTTCAAGATGATGGCGTTTGGACTATGACCGTTGATGGTGTTAAATTAGTTAAACAATGAACACAGAGAGGACTCTAATATGAAGGCGGTTTGGAACGGTTGTACGATAGCTGAGAGCGACGAAACCATTGTTGTTGAGTCTAATCACTATTTTCCTATCGAATCAGTTAATAAAGACTACTTAACAAGCAGCGAAACGACCAGCTATTGTCCTTGGAAAGGCACCGCTCAGTATTTTACGTTACAGGTCAGTGACGAAACCAACAAAGACGCAGCTTGGTATTATGCGGCTCCAAAGGATAAGGCTAAACACATTGCCGGAATGGTTGCTTTTTGGAAGGGTGTTGAGGTTATCGACCGATAATACTTAGTTCATAAATACGAGAGTTAAAAATGAATCGACGGCGTTTTCTTAGAGCTACGTTAGCAACCACTGCTGTTTTAGGCTGTGGCGCTTCAGCGGTGTGGTTAAGCATTGATAAAGGGTCTCAAGAACTAACTGTTTCCGCAGCTTTAAAAACGCTAGAAGAATTATCTCAGTTGTCTTCAAACCAATTAACGTTTATAGGTGATTGGGAGCCCGCTCAAATTTTTAGCCATTGTGCACAAAGTATCGATTATTCATTAACGGGATTTCCAATTCATAAAAGTTCTTTTTTCAAAAATACGGCGGGTAGATTGGCTTACACTGCGTTTGCCGCAAAGGGTAAAATGACTCATAGTTTAAACGAGCCAATACCCGGTGAACCAAAATTTGACTGTCAGCAAGACGTACATATGGCAATCCAGCGGTTACATCAGTCGTTTACCGAATTTGAGGAGTATAAAGCTGCTTTACATCCTCATTTTGCCTATGGTGAGCTGACAAAAGCTGAATATGAGCAAGCTCACGTTATGCATTTTTATAATCATTTGCGAGAATTTCAAGCCACTATTTAGCACGTTAACTTGAGTAGAATGATTGGCTTAGTAAATAGCTAGATTAGTGTCACTTAAATCACTGGTGACATAAATGTTTTTCGAGCTAGTAAAAATTAGTTGTGACTAAACATACCGACTTTTCGCTGCGAGCCTAGCCAAAATTTCTCCCACTTTTTGATTTGTTGAGTCAAGTTTTGCTGGCGGGCTTCGAGCAGATTTTCCTCAACAAGGTGATTGAGTTCTTGATTGGCATGCTCTTTTCCGTGGGTATGCTCTAAAAGACGACGGTAGGAATAAAGAAAGTAGTATTTACCGCGATTGTTACCCCTTGAATATTTGTATTTCATTATATCTTGTATGAGTTGACTGGATTCCACTATTTGGTTTTCATCGAGCTTCATTGACAATAGATCGCCAGCCATTTCAACCATCTGGGTGGCGTCATTGCAAGGAGAACTGCACTGTCCTTGCCAGTTTTCTCGCATGTAATGAGATAGAAAAAATTCATACATTGGCATGTACTGTCTTGTTGTACCTTTTGCTAAATCCCAGCCCATTTGTAAAGGATCATTTTGGTGTCTGAGTAATAATGCATAAGTCACTTTGAATTGACGGTGGTACTTGTCCTTATCATTGTTTTTTTTTACATAATTTGAATACTGCTCACTGGTATAATCCATAGGGTCAAAATATTTTATTGCTACGCTATCCCACCAGGCTGGCTTAGGGACAGCACGTTCAAACTCAGGCCAGCTTGGCCAGCTTTGTTCCGAAATTTGATCGCGCTCGATTTCTGAGGCTGTTATCAAGTTAACTGTCATACCGTAGATAAATGGCGCAAACAAAGCCGCAGTAAGTGCAATAGAAAACAGTTGGCTTTTACCCTTTGTTGCTGGGCAATTTTTGGTCAGAAGTCGAGTTATAAAAAAACAGGTCGATAAGAATAACAACCATAGAATAGCGTCAAACCAATAATGTATCGGGTTTGCTATTTTAGATTTCGGTTTTTCCAATTCATTGTAATAAATATCAATTATTTGGCCTTTTTGCACCATAGAATAAAGTAGCGGAGCGAGCTCGCTTTGTATTTCAATCTTATCGGCAACATAAGGGTTTTAATATTGGTAAATAATTTTTAAGGCGCTACTGTAACTTTTAGAATGAGCAGAGCGTTCTCTGTGAGTTACTTTTGAATGAACCTTAGCTTTTAGAGCTAGGCTAGACGAAGCATAGAGGATTTTGTTGGTAATTATTGAGCCTAGTACAACGGCTAGCACTAAAGTTAAGGTCCAAAAGAAATAAACGAGTTTAGTGTTTATTGCTTTTGAGGTTTTTAGGTCAGCGTTTCTATTCATGAGCCTGCTTTTGTTAAGGTAATTATCTATCGTCAGAAATTAACTCTTACTAAATTAGAGTAAGAGTTAAAATCTGGCGTGGGTTAATTATCTAACCTTGAGCATCTAAGAATTTTTCAGCATCAAGCGCCGCCATGCAGCCAGCTCCAGCGGAGGTTATTGCCTGTTTGTATACTTGATCAGCCACATCGCCGGCGGCGTAAACACCCTCGACACTGGTAGCCGTTGCGTTGCCCTGAAGGCCACTTTGTACCGTAATATAACCATTCTTCATATCAAGCTGGCCATCGAAAATTCCGGTATTTGGTTTGTGCCCAATAGCGATAAAGACCCCGTCGACAGTAATATCCTGAAGAGTCTCATCAATTGTGCTCTTAATTCTTATTCCTGTTACTCCCATGTTATCGCCAACGACTTCTTCAAGGGTATTATTCCAATGAATCGTTATGTTGCCATTTTTGGCCTTCTCAGCAATGTGGTCTTGGAGTATCTTTTCACTGCGTAACGAATCACGGCGGTGAATAAGGTGAACTTCTGAAGCTATATTTGAAAGGTAAAGCGCTTCCTCAACCGCGGTATTTCCGCCGCCAATAACGGCTACCGGTTTGTTACGGTAGAAAAAACCATCGCAGGTGGCACAGGCAGAAACCCCTTTTCCTTTGAATGCTTCTTCCGACTCAAGGCCCAAATACATGGCTGATGCGCCGGTAGCTATAACTAAAGCGTCTGCGGTATAAGTTCCTTGGTCGCCAGTTAGTATGAAAGGGCGTTTGCTTAGGTCCGTTGTATGGATATGATCGAAAATAATTTCAGTGCCAAATCGAACCGCATGCTTTTCCATTCGTTCCATTAACTCCGGGCCTTGAACGCCTTCGTTATCGCCCGGCCAGTTATCAACATCAGTTGTTGTTGTCAGTTGTCCACCTTTTTCCATACCGGTAATGATGACAGGTTCTAAATTAGCTCTTGCACCGTATACGGCGGCAGAGTATCCCGCAGGGCCCGAACCCAGAATAAGTAGTTTACAGTGACGTGATTGAGACATTAAAAACTCCGATGACAAATAGTAATGTAAGTACGGCTTTTGATGATTTGCGAATATATAGCACAGACAACGAAAAGCTTGGCAAATAAGGCTCGAAAACGAATCGCCAGTCAATAAATAACGATAGATTTACTCGCTTTGCGTTATCGATGTCGAGGAGTTTAGGGATATTTAAGCGTTTACTCAAGCCATTATTTTGAATTTATTGTCTTTGCTTACAAAATTCGCCGTCAACCTTGGCTTCAGGATTAGCCTTACCTTAGATTTAAACGCTTACAGCAACTACCGATGCTTGTTTTAAGGGAATATTGAACTAGACTTATAACAAGCGGAGCTCGCAATAAGGCACAAACATATCGGTAACTTACTAAACCATGAAAATTGATTATCCAGACACAGATATTTCTATTGTTGAATCTCGACTGGTCGAGGTAGAGTGGTTGCTGAGCTCTTTACGCAGCACGACTGGAAGGCCATGCCCTGGCTGCACCATTAAATGTGACAAGTGCGGCAGTAACCATTGTAATTGCAAATGTGCTGTAACCTGCGTTAATGCCCCCGCGCAACTTTCCTCAGAACATGCTCGCTACCCTATTGAAGATAACGTTTTACCCTTAGTCTTTACCCTGAGAAGTATGAAGGTCTGTGACCCTTGCTGGTCTTGTGAAGGCCATTTAGACGGCGCAGAGAAATTAACGAAACTGCCACAGGTTTGGTTTCATAGTAATTCAATGACGTTAATTCGACTGCTTGATGACTGCATTACTTATTTTAAATTACGTTCAATTATCAATAATAGCTGGCAAATTGTTGTCACCTATACCGAGCCGGATTCTTTGATCAATGCATTTTCGCTAAAACCGGAAGTCCAGGTTGGACAACCCCTTGATCTAGACCTATTGCAAAAAGATTTAATAAGTATGGCCCAGCACCTGCCGGAGCAATTGTTATCTCGAACTTTAAAGTGTCGTGACTCGTTAATTAATCAGAAACAAGCGTTGCAAGGGTAGGCCCAGATGGCGGAGCAGTTAGTTACCATTAAGCAATCAATCGACTTTGCCGCTAAAACGTTAGCCTTGATGGATGGCATCAATAAGCTGGAGAGCGAAAGGGATTTTAATGTTGATATTCAGATCAGAAATTACCCGCACTATATAAATAATTATTACCAGCCTATGTTTAGTCGTAATTTGAAGAGTATTTGCCAGGATGCTTCGATTCCCTATGCCTTCGGTTTTTATCATTTCGGTTTGGTAGTGACCTTTAAAAAACCGACTTACCTTAGCCTTCATGATGAGGAAATGATACTTTCACAACCCGTTAAACAACTTATTGAGCGATTTGGTGTTGTTTCTTTCTCAAATGCAGTGCTTTCCACTGAAATACACGATATGAACCATTTTAATAATTTTGCCCATCTTAATTTTCATCGTGACCGGCATGACTCCCATGAAAATAGATATTCATTATATAGCCGCAGCCCGCTTGTGGCGGAACAAGTGAAGCCTAGAACCGCATCCACGCTATTCATTGATAATGCTATTGCCCATCTGCAAGCGTTGGTTGAAAAACAGCTAGAACCCTCGGATAAAGGTCGCTTGGGCAAATATGAAATATTTCGATCGAGCAGTCTAGATAAACTCTTTGGTTCTTTGTTTGTTGAGCAGCGCTGGGACGCGCCGGAGGGTACTGGAGAGCTTTGTGTTATTGATAATCGTAGGGTGTTACATTCAAGCTACAAACGCCATATCGACCATGGCTACTCTATTGGCACCCGCTACTTATATTAGATATTAATACTCGGTACTTAGCTTTAATAAACTCTGTGATCTACGCCATTACCACATCAAATCATCGGGGATCTCGTAGTCGGCGTATGGGTCGTCTTCTGTGGTAATTTGTTCACTAACATTTAACGGTACGATGTAGTCATCGGATCGTTGGGTAATTTTTTCCGCGATGGTTTTTGGCACTAAGAAATACTCTCCATCGTAGCAAGCAATCGCTAAAAGCCCATGGCTGAGGTGTTTGTGTATTTCGTTGGAAACGTCTAGTTTTTTTATCTTGTTTAAATGATTAAAATTAAAGACAACCTGTGGTTTACCTTTTGATTGCTGATTCACCTGAATAAGTTGTTTTATTTGAGCGATCACCGCAATTTCATCAGCTTTAGCATTTTTTTCTTGGTTTAGCTTTCTGGCTTTTTCGGCTTGTTCCGCCATAACTTTCTCTGCCGCTAGCTTATCTTCATCGACCTGCTCAATTTTATGCTTGCGATTAATCTTAGCTTGCTTCTTTTTTGCGCTCTTGGCTTTAGTCGCTTTATCTTTACTGACTAAGCCAGCTTTAAGTAATTGATCTTGAAGTGATGACATGTCGTACTCGAATAGTTGATTTTGCGATTTATTGACGGATAGTGTCGTTTTTCAGTTTATGCTGCAAATTATATAACGGAAACAAAAAAGGGTGAAACAGAGTTTCACCCTTTATCGTTAATCGCCGCTATCAAACACAGATAATCACAGCGTTTGTTTTTTCTAGCCTAGGCTAAAAATATCTACATCTAAAAATATCTACATATTGATGGCGTCGGACGCATCAACAAAATCAAAGCCTAAATTAGTTGCAACACTTTCGCAAGTAACGACACCTTTGTGAACATTGAGGCCGTTCATTAAGTGTTGATCGTTTTCTAATGCCGCCTTGTAACCTAGATTGGCGATATTGATGATATAAGGAAGCGTGGCGTTATTTAACGCAAATGTAGAGGTACGTGGTACAGCTCCAGGCATGTTTGCAACACAGTAGTGGACAACATCATCAACGATGTAGGTTGGATCTGCATGAGTAGTTGCGTGAGAGGTCGCAAAGCAACCCCCCTGGTCGATAGCAACGTCAACAACCGCTGCGCCGGGCTTCATCTTAGTAATCATTTCTTCAGTAACCAATTTAGGTGCAGCTGCGCCTGGAATTAAAACCCCGCCAATGACTAAGTCCGCTGACAAAACGTGTTCTTCCAAAGCATCTTTACTTGAAAATACGGTCTGTAGCTGCGCGCCAAACTGGGCATCTAAACGTCTTAGTACATCGATCGAGCGATCAAGAATAACAACATTGGCACCCATACCGATGGCCATTTGTGCCGCATTGGATCCAACTACGCCGCCGCCGATGATTACAACTTTTGCTGGAGATACCCCTGGAACACCGCCTAAAAGCATACCGCGACCAGCTTTTGATTTTTCTAAACACTGTGCACCGGCTTGAATAGACATACGTCCCGCAACTTCTGACATAGGTGCTAGCAAAGGAAGACTGCCATTGTTAGAAGTAACCGTTTCGTAGGCGATACAAATAGATTTGCTTTTGATAAGGTCTTTAGTCTGCGGAAGATCTGGTGCCAAATGCAGGTAGGTGAATAATATTTGGTCTTCCCGTAACATCGCTCGCTCTTCGCTTAAAGGTTCTTTGACCTTAACGATCATCTCCGCTTGTTCAAAAATGTCACTAGCAGATTCACGAATTTCAGCACCGACATCGATATACGATTGGTCGTCAAACCCTATGCCGGTTCCAGCATTAGTTTCAACAATGACTTGGTGGCCATGGCTGATAAGTTCACGGGCGCTTGCAGGCGTCATTCCAACGCGATACTCATGGTTCTTAATTTCTTTAGGTACACCGATCAACATAACGTAATCTCCAATCAAATGATTTCAGGAAAATAAGCTCAATAGAGCTGTCAAAATATTGCGCTAGTATATAGGTAATATTGCAGAATAACTGACCTTAAATGGTTAAAAATTGGAGTATTATTCTGTTTGATTGTTGTATTTTAGATAAAAATATAATAATCTTTGCTGGTTATTGTAGTCGTTTAGTGGTTGGTAATTAACCGGAGAGTGTTTTTTGAGCGCAAACCTTAGAACGTTGGATAGGATTGATCGGTCTATTTTGCGTGAGCTCCAGCAAGACGGTCGTTTAGCGAACGTTGAGCTTGCTAGACGAGTAGGCTTAAGCCCTACACCTTGCCTAGAAAGAGTGAAGCGTTTAGAGGGCGATGGATTTATTCAATCCTATGAGGCAGTTTTAGCACCTTCTAAGTTAGAATCAGCCCTTTTAGTGTTTGTGGAAATTCGTTTAAATCATACCTCGCCAGACGTTTTTAAGGACTTTAAAAAGGCTGTTATTGAGCTACCTCAGGTGTTAGAGTGTCATTTAGTTTCCGGTGATTTTGACTACCTAGTGAAAGCGAGAGTTGCCGATATGGTCGCTTACCGGACCTTACTTGGTGAAACCTTATTAACGCTTCCGGGCGTCAGTGGCTCACGGACCTATGTTGTAATGGAAGAAGTGAAAGAAAGTCGAATTTTACCCATACCAAGTTAGTTTTCAGTTTAACGCTCAGCTTTAGCATGTTTTTCGCTTGTTGGAGCTTAAACGCACAGAATAAGCGCATAAAATAAACAAACAATATTAAATCAATTAGTAATAACCTAAAAAATGAAAGAGTAGAAATGACCGGCAACACAGAAATAGCTGACATATTTAGAGTAAGAATTAAGGAAGGTAGCTTTATACTTATTGTTGCGCTGGCTATATTTCTTTTAATTTCTCTTTGGAGTTACTCTCCAAATGATCCTGGTTGGACGGTGGCGACCAATGCAAAGGAGATTGAGAACGCTAGCGGCTTGGCTGGGGCTTGGTTTGCTAGTCGGTTTTTGCATTTGTTTGGGTATTTAGCCTTCCTATTTCCATTTATGGTTCTCTATTCTGGGATCCTTTTGTTTAGAGAGCGCAAGAACATTCTGCCAAACAGCTTTTTATTTTGGTCTTTTCGTTTTTTTGGTCTGGTTTTAACCTTGTTACTAGGAGCTGCGATAGCGGCACTGCATTTTGTAGAACCTTCAATCCAACAAGGGTATCTGGCGGGTGGTGTTTTAGGTCAATTGCTCGGTGATTTATTAGTTAGCTGGTTTAATCCAGTAGGCACTACGTTATTACTGCTGGCGGCATTTTTTGCTTCTCTCACGCTTTTTACCGGTATTTCATGGTTTCAATTAATGGACTGGATAGGAAAAATGACGTTACAGGGTGTCGCTAAAATCGCCGAGAAATATCGCGATTTCATGGACAGGTATCGCGATAAAAAGGCCCAAGAAGAAGTCAAACAACAAAGAGAAGTGACTTTTCAGCGCGAACGAGTAAAAATTGAAAAGCGCCAACCCATCAAGATTGAAAAAGAAGTTAAACGTATAGAGCCGAGTATTCGAGTTGAGAAAGAGAAACAGAGTAGTTTATTTGATGAGCCGGTTGTCGGCGAACTGCCACAAGTGCGTTTATTAGATGAACCGGTTGCTTTAAAACAACAAATGTCAGATGAGGCGTTGGAAGCAGTGTCGCGTTTAGTTGAATTAAAACTTGCGGATTTTGGGGTACAAGCCCAAGTCGTTGAAGTGCATCCTGGACCGGTTATCACTCGCTTCGAACTTGATTTAGCCGCAGGTATCAAAGTTTCTAAAATCACCGGTTTAGCCAAAGATATGGCGCGCGCTATGTCTACTACCAGCGTTCGTGTTGTTGAGGTTATCCCAGGTAAGCCATTTATCGGTATTGAAGTTCCCAATGAAAACAGAGAAATGGTTCGTCTTAAGGAAGTTATAGCGAGTAAAGCCTTCGATGATTCTAAATCCAATTTGACCATGGCTTTGGGTAAAGATATTTCGGGCGCACCGACTGTGATTGATTTAACCAAAATGCCACATTTGTTAGTTGCGGGTACCACAGGTTCCGGTAAATCGGTTGGTCTAAATGCCATGCTGGTTAGCATCTTGTATAAATCATCACCGGCGGAAGTTCGGATGATCATGATTGATCCTAAAATGCTCGAACTTTCGGTCTATGAAGGTATTCCGCATTTGTTAACACCCGTAGTAACCGATATGAAGGAAGCGGCTAATTCGTTAAGGTGGGCGGTGGCTGAAATGGAACGTCGTTATAAACTTATGTCAGCGTTAGGCGTACGTAATTTAGCTGGTTTTAACAAAAAAATTCGAGAAGCGATTAAAAATGGCGAACCCATTTTGGACCCGCTTTGGACGCCTGCGGATAGCATGGCAGAGCAAGCGCCTGAACTTGAGGAGTTGCCTAAAATCGTTATCGTGATCGATGAGCTTGCGGACATGATGATGATTGTCGGCAAAAAGGTTGAAGAGCTTATCGCGCGAATCGCCCAAAAGGCGCGTGCTGCCGGGATCCATTTGTTATTAGCGACCCAACGACCTTCAGTAGATGTCATAACAGGTTTAATAAAAGCAAACATTCCATCAAGAATTGCATTTCAAGTGTCGTCTAAAATCGACTCTCGTACCATTCTTGATCAAATGGGGGCTGAGCAGTTATTGGGGCAGGGGGATATGCTGTATCTGCCTGGCGGAACCAGTATACCAACCCGAGTTCATGGCGCTTTTGTTGACGACGATGAGGTTCATCGTGTTGTTGCTGACTGGAAGAAGCGTGGTGAACCGATTTATGAAGACGCGATTACTGCTGGAGCTCCAGATACCGAAATACCAGGAATGCCTGCGGCATCAGGGGAGGGGGGAGATGAGCAAGATGAGTTGTATGATCATGCGGTGCAAATTGTCACCGAAACTCGTAAAGCTTCTATCTCCGGTGTGCAACGCCGGTTAAAGATTGGCTATAACCGAGCCGCCCGAATGATTGAAGCGATGGAAGTTGCTGGAATCGTTACTGAAATGCAATCAAACGGCTCTAGAGAAGTTATTGCACCGCCACCGCCGCCAGGCTAGTGACTTTCATTGGTTTTGTAGGCTATACCGTCAATTTTTTGCAAAACCTTTACAAAGTATTCACTTTACATTCACTAGCGCGCGGTTAAACTTTCAATTAACCCGTTCAAGAAACGCATAAACTGTTGATTCTTGGAAGTTTAACTAATGATTTCCAGTGAAGTTTTGCCCGTCGTGTTTTTAATGATGTTGTGGCGTTTCAATTTAAATAAGGAATATTTGTGAATAAAGTTGTTTTATTGGTTGTTGGTGTATTGGTTGTTGGATTATTGATGGGGTTTACCCAAACTGTTGGCGCTTTTCAACAGCAACAAGCTGAGTCCGTTGAAAATCATCAAGATGCAAGACTACTCGCTAAAATTTTGTCGAACACGCTCACCTATCAAGCGGATTTTGAACAAAGCGTCTATCGTGAAACAAACAGTCAACCAGAGGTGACCTTTGGTAAGTTTATTATTCAAAGACCTAATCATTTTCGCTGGGAAACTATTACTCCATTTGAGCAAGTGATTATTGCAGATGGTGATCATTTATGGACTTTTGATCCTGAACTTGAGCAAGTGACTATTCAAAACCAAAAGGCTGTATTAGCGGATTCTCCGTTATTATTGCTAACAAGTTCGGTTCAATCTTTGATAGACGCTTTTGAAATAAAGCAAGTGCCAAGCGAGTCTTCCAAACAATTACTATTTGCACTTTCGCCTAGGGAAAGTAGCCTTTTTGAGAGTGTTCATATCCTTATTGAAGGAGATAAAATAAAGGAGTTTTTCTTGGTTGATACCTTAGGCGGCCGCAGTGGAGTGGTTTTTAACAATGTACAGTTAAACGAAAAGCTGGATCTGTCCAATTTCGTTTTTGTTCCACCTGAGGGTGTTGATATTATTGACTCACGAGAACGCTCGGAATAAATTTACTATCAACCAGTTGTTGAGCCTCGCTGTCAACAGCAACCCATAATTTTAATAGGATGAAGTTTAGCACGATGAACGATCTTTTTTCCGCTGCTAGTGATTCGTCCGTTAAAGACACAGCAAGTAGTAACAATCGATACCAGCCGCTTGCCGCTAGAATGCGTCCGCTTGAATTAGATGAATACGCTGGTCAAAAGCACCTGTTTGAAGCGGGAAAGCCACTCTATGAGACCATACAAAGTGGGCGTCCACACTCTATGCTTCTTTGGGGACCTCCGGGAACTGGTAAAACAACCCTTGCGCAAATCATTGCGAAACGCTGTGATTGTTATTTTATTGCAATTTCGGCTGTTCTCGGCAGTATCAAAGATATTAGAGCAGCGGTTGAGCAAGCTAAACTTAACCAAGCTCGAGGTCGACAAACACTCCTGTTTGTTGATGAGGTTCATCGTTTTAATAAATCACAACAAGATGCTTTTCTTCCTTATGTCGAGGACGGTACCTTCATTTTTATTGGCGCCACAACGGAAAACCCATCCTTTGAAGTTAACAATGCACTTTTGTCCCGAACTAAAACCTATGTCCTCAAGTCGTTGAATGAGGCGGACCTAACTCAGGTACTAAGACGAGCATTGATTTCAGAAAACGCTCAAAATGCTGACCTTTCAAAAGTTATTCCTCTCACCATTGACTTTGAGGCTGAGCAACTGATGGTTAATTTTGCAGACGGAGATGCTAGACGACTGCTTAATCTGTTAGAAATGGCTTTTGAGTTAGCGGAGGTTTCGGATGAAGAAACTAGGCCAATTTCTCTGCAACTGGTTCAGTCATTATTAGGAGAGAGCCGCCGAAGGTTTGATAATAAGGGTGAAGCTTTCTATGACCAGATTTCTGCACTTCATAAATCCGTTAGGGGGTCAGATCCAGATGCGTCTCTTTATTGGTTCTGTCGAATGTTAGATGGCGGTTGCGATCCGCTATACATTGCACGACGTGTCGTACGAATGGCCAGCGAGGATATTGGCAATGCCGATCCCCGAGCATTGCAGGTGGCCACTAATGCGTGGGATGTTCAGCAGCGGTTGGGCAGTCCCGAAGGCGAACTAGCGATAGCTCAAGCGGTTGTCTACTTAGCTGTCGCTGCAAAAAGTAATGCTGTTTACAGCGCATTTAAACAATGTATGAAAGATATCAAACAGGAAACTAGTTATGAAGTCCCATTGCATTTGAGAAATGCTCCCACTGAGCTAATGAAGTCGCTCGATTATGGCAGTGAATATCGTTATTCCCATGACGAGCCCGAAGGGTACTCCGCTGGCCAAAACTACTTTCCTGATGAAAAAGAAGCCAGTCAATATTATCAACCGGTTGATCGGGGAATGGAAAAACAGATCAAACAAAAAATGGATTATTTAAAGAGTCTACCTAAACGTTAATAAAAACGAGATGAATTAATAATGATGATCAAAATTATGCCGATATTGGTTGTTGCTCTGGGAGGGGCATTGGGGACAAGTTTGCGTTTTTGGGTTCGAGAATACTTGCCATCTATTACCGGAACCGAGTTTCCATTTAGTACTTTGTTGGTCAATGTTTCAGGCTGTTTTTTGTCGGGACTCGTTTATATGTGGCTTGAGTCGGGTGGCTCTCATTGGTCAGAGGAAAAGTTATTGTTCTTTTTTGTTGGTTTTTTGGGGGCTTTTACTACTTTTTCTGCGTTTGCTCTAGATAGCTTATTGCTATTCCAACAACAGCAGATGTTTAAGCTGATGATAAATATTGGTGCTAATTGCTTGTTATGCCTTATTTGTGTGTTTGTTGGCGCAATGGTTGGTGCTAGAATAGGCGCCTCTTAAATTTAACCGTCAATACCTTCGGATAGACAATGATAGACCCAAAACTTTTTAGAAACGACCTTGATGCGGTAATTGAAAACCTTGCTAAGCGAGGAATGCAGTTTGACAAGCAAAATTACCTAGACCTAGAAGAGCAGAGAAAGCTATTGCAGGTCAAAACTCAATCACTGCAAAACGATAGAAAAGTTCGCTCCAAGTCTATAGGCAAAGCAAAAGCGGCGGGACAAGATATACAGCCTTTGATGGACGAGGTTGCCAGTTTAGGAAAAGAGTTAGATGACGCGAAAGAAGCGTTTGATCATGTTCAGGCTCAGTTAGACGATATATTTCACGGCTTACCTAATTTGATTAGCGACGAAGTACCGATTGGTAAAAGTGAAGACGATAACCAGGAGGTAAGAAGCTGGGGAAGTGTTCCAACGTTTGATTTTACACCGCTAGATCACACCGAATTAGGTGAGAAGATTGGCGGTATTGATTTTGCCACCTCAGCTAAATTGAGCGGTTCGCGCTTTGTGGTTATGAAAGCAGGGATCGCCAAAATGCATCGCGCATTGATTCAGTTAATGCTCGATACCCATACTGAGCAGCACGGCTATCAAGAAACCTATGTCCCTTATTTAGTTAATCCAGAGTCACTGTTTGGAACTTCTCAGTTGCCTAAATTTGCCGAAGATCTATTTACCGTGCAAGGTACGACCCAAGATAATAAACCTCTGTATATGATTCCTACGGCGGAAGTTCCGCTAACCAATAGTGTTAGAGATACGATTGTGGAGGAGGCCGATTTACCGCTTAAAATGACTGCTCATACGCCGTGTTTTAGAAGTGAGGCGGGTTCTTACGGTAAAGACGTTAAAGGTTTAATTCGTCAACACCAGTTTGAAAAAGTCGAGTTGGTTCAGATTACCAAGCCAGAGAGCTCTATGGCTGCACTGGATGAATTAACCGGAAACGCTGAAAAAATCCTTCAGTTACTCGAGCTACCCTATAGAACTGTTATTTTGTGTAGTGGCGATATTGGTTTCGGTGCAACAAAAACTTATGACATAGAGGTTTGGTTACCTGCTCAGAATACCTACCGTGAAATATCTTCTTGTAGCAACATGGGGGATTTTCAAGCGCGTAGGATGAAAGCAAGATGGAGAAACCCAGAGACGGGAAAACCTGAGTTAGTTCATACCTTGAATGGTTCTGGATTGGCGGTCGGGCGAACACTGGTTGCTATTATCGAAAACTACCAAACCGAAGGTGGAAAAGTTAGGGTACCCGAAGCTTTGAAGCCTTATATGAAGGTTGATACGATTGGCTAGTGGACTTGGCAAGTGACCTCGGTTATACGCGAGATTAAAAGGTTAAACTATGACGTTAAGCGCAAGGGCTAAGTCAAAAGCCTAGGCCAAAAGCCTAGGCCACGAGATTAGAGCAAGAAGCTTGGCTAAAAGTCTAGACCTAAATATCTAGACCTAAATATCTAGACCTAAAAGCCCCAAATAATCAGTGTTTAGCCTTTTAACCTAACACGCAGAAAACAAACCACCAGAATAAAAAAATCCTCGGACTGAGTTGTCAGGCGAGGATTTTTTTATTGGTGAGCTACCCGGAGGTATTGTCAAAAAGTTACTTAATTGCTAATAACAATTAGCCTTTCTTAAACTCACCTTTAGTTTCTTTTTCGCTAGATTTTGCTTCCATTTCTGCTAGAAAAGCGTTCATTCCCATTGATTTAATTCGAGGCAAGAACTGACTCTTGTAGCTCTTGGACATGTTCACGCCTTCAATGGTCAAGTCAATAATTTTCCATGTACCACTCTTATTGCTTAATACATAATCAATCAAAATTGGTGGAGCACCACTTTGTTCCATCGAACTTCTAACTCTTGCGCTTTTACCAGTTTTTGATAGCTGAGGTTCACTAAATTTAAAGGTTTGACCGTCATACAAAGAAAGTCCCGTTGCGTAGTTTCCCACAACAAGATTAATGAACTCGTTAGTGAATCTAGTCTGTTGCTCTGCCGAAAGTGTTTTCCAAGTCTTTGAAGACAGAGTTCTTCGAGCGAAGGCTTCAGAGTCAATAGCCGGAAGTAGTGTTTCTCTTACTAGTTTATCGGCCAGTTTGACGTCAGTTTTTAACGCTTCTTTATTGGACTCTATTTGACCAATCATATTTCCAGCGACGTTTTCCAAGAACACGTTGGGCTTTTCAAGGGCCTGTACAGTATTTGCCACCAGTATAATCAATAGCGTGGCTAATAGGTTTTTCATTTTAGTTCTCTCCTTAAGAGAATTCTGGGTTCTTGTAATAAACGCCAGATTAGAGTTTGTTTGAATAATTGTCTAATTCTAACAAATAACTGGTTTTCAAAGAATCCCAATTTTTGTAAGAACGTGTAATTTTAATGTTAAGGGTTAACAGCTGAACACTAGCTGAATCGACCATTGGCTTGTCGAGAAGACCCATTATCAGTCCAAATGTTACGTCTAAACCTGTGGTGGCATAGTCGAAAAGCGGTTTGTTTTAGTCCTTGGAACTGAATCTGGCCTATTAGTCACCGACTATAACGAATTTCTCACTGGCTTAAGTGCAACGGGCGGGTTTAGGTAATCCAGCAATTTTTGTTGCTTGTTTGGCTGGTCCTTCAGGGAATAATATCTGCAAGTACAGACTATTACTCTTGTCTTCAGGCAATACACTTTTTAAATATTTAACCAATGGTCTAATGGAAGGGCTGGTATTAAAATCATGATAAAACTGTCTAACGTAGCGTATGACTTCCCAGTGGTCATCGCTAAGCTCAATTTGTTCTTGAGCGGCAATTACATGGGCTACCTCAGTATTCCATTGCTGGCTATTTAATAAATAACCATTAGCATCCGTTTCGACGTTACTAGGTAAAGTAGTTGCTTTAATAGCTTCAGGTTTAGGGCCTTCAGAATTAGTATTACCAGACAAGGCGCTTCTCCAGTGCGAAAAGGGCTTTTAAAATTGTAAAGGTTACCAACTGATCACCTTTGAAGCCTCTTGAGCATGTCCAACAAAATCAGAGTAGTTGATTGGCGATACACCATTGGTTATAGCGTTATTTTGCAGACCTCTAGCAACCAATTGTTCATCAATAACGAGCAGCTGGGTTTGCTTAAAATTTTTCAAATTCAAAAAATGCAAAATACCAGCCTCAAATAGCGCATAAAGTCCGTCATTTAGAAACAGAAGGTTATCATTGCTTTTAACTAGTCTTGCTGATTGTTTTTCGAAACTTTGTAGACTAATCGTCTGCTGGATAATGTGCAGCTGCGGAGCTGTGGAGCCGTTCATTATAAGCATACCAAATGTTGAGCCGATGAATGTAGCTGCAAAATAGCGTCTCGGCTTAGCACTCGTGTGTCTTTCACAAGCTCTTCTGTGGAGAGTTGAAAGTTTGCTAATGATTCTTCTTCAACAATTATTTCATCAATGTCGTAGAAGGTTAGGCCCTTAAGTAAGTCAGTATGAGGCTTATCTGCAACAAGTTGCGCATTTTGGCCTGTTACTAAATTTAATACACCTCTATCGACAAATATTAGGTTTACGCGGTGTTCGAATGCGGCACAGACTAAAGCTAAGTCAAGGGACTCCTTAAATGTAGCCCCCGATAATGACGGCTGTTTAATAACGATATTGGTAGTTGTCATAATTCAGTATTGATTTCCCGTAACGATTAAATTATCAGTTTTCCGTAATCGCTAACGTAAACTCTATTATAGGTTGAGCAAGTTGCTTTCAGTGTTTTACTTAAAATGTATTAGCTTGCTGTCGGTTTTACTCATTGCAGCTGCTAGTTGGCCAAGCCCTGCTATTTTAAAGCTCTCTCTAAGGTTATGTGAATCGAAAGCTTGATTTCCCGCCTCAGTTTTATCAATGACTCCTCTTCGATAGCTTGCTGCAACGCAGGTTTGAATCTCGATATTTAGCTCGTTACCCAGCTTTTCCCATAATTCCCCTAGTTGAGGTTCATCAGACGGTGGCAAGGTCAATTTATTGGCAACAGCGGTGGCGTCTTGGTAAAAGAATAGCGTTTCGACCTCATTTCCTAAAGATACCGCTTGTCGAGCAAACTTCATCGCTGAGAGGTGTGACTGGGTTTTGTCAGCTGATGCTGTGATAAGTAAGGCAAACTTTGCAGGCATTGGTGAGGTCGTCTATTAAACGCTAGAAATTGAACTGTTCACTATTGTGGGGGAATCGACCATCCAAATCAAGAGGACTAATAGCTCGCAAATGGCTGTTTGACGGACGACTTAAGAAAATGTCTGCAATTTGGCGTATTTTTGTCATAAAGTTGTCAAAAATGCTGCTGGTCCGATATGTCTTGGTATCTCGGTTGTTCATAATCAAGCAGCAATTTTATGCGGATAACTAAGCTCAGCTGGATGTCTAGACTCTCTTATTCATAGCCGAATAAAAAGCCTATCAATTTGCAAGATGGAGTCTGTAGGTTTAGTTGAGATTAACTAATAACAATAAATAACTTCAAGTTAATAATAATCGAGAACCAATATGGAAGATTCTAGTTTAAATATCGACACTTTTATGCAAGCGTTGATTAAAAAGAACCCCGGCGAAACAGAATTTCATCAGGCAGTGCAAGAAGTTGCAGAGGACATCATTCCCTTTGTTAATAAGCACCCTGAATACCGCGATGCCGCGTTATTAGATCGAATGACAGAGCCTGATAGGATCATATCTTTTCGAGTGTGTTGGGAAGACGATAAAGGTCAAATACAGGTCAATCGCGGCTACCGTGTTCAATATAATAGTGCAATTGGGCCTTATAAAGGCGGCTTACGCTTTCACCCTAGTGTAAATCAGAGCGTTCTTAAGTTTCTCGGATTTGAACAGGTCTTCAAGAACAGTTTAACCACACTTCCTATGGGAGGAGGTAAAGGTGGTGCGGACTTTGACCCCAAAGGAAAGTCCGATAGAGAAGTTATGCGCTTTTGCCAGTCATTTATGACCGAGTTACATAAACACATAGGCCCTAACCGTGATGTGCCGGCCGGTGATATTGGCGTAGGAGCAAGGGAAATCGGTTATATGTTTGGCCAATATAAACGACTAGCAAATGAATTTACCGGCACGCTTACGGGTAAGTCTCTTGAGTTTGGTGGTAGCTTAATTCGAACCGAAGCTACTGGGTACGGTGCTGTTTATTTTATGGAGCTCATGTTAAACCACCGTGGCGACAGCTTAAAAGGTAAAAATGTTGTTATTTCAGGTTCTGGAAACGTTGCCCAATATGCAGCGGAAAAAGTGTTACAACTCGGCGGTAAGGTTTTAACTATGTCGGATTCGTCGGGTTATATTTACGATGAACAAGGTATTGATAAAGAAAAACTCGCTTTTATTATTGATCTAAAAACAGTTAAACGCGGCAGAATCAAGGAATATGCGGACAAGTATGGTTGTCAGTATCACGCTGGAAAAAGGCCTTGGGGGGTTAAGTGTGACGTTGCGCTGCCGTGTGCCACCCAAAATGAAATCGATGTTGAAGATGCTAAAAAGCTTGTTGCGAGCGGCATAATCGCTGTCGCTGAAGGAGCTAATATGCCGACGTCTATTGAAGCGATTCATATATTTCATGATAACAAGGTGTTATACGCTCCTGGTAAGGCGTCTAACGCTGGCGGTGTTGCGGTTTCAGGGTTAGAGATGTCTCAGAACAGCCTGCGAATCTCATGGTCTCGGCAGGAGTTAGATGAGAGGTTACAGAATATTATGGCTGAGATACATGACCAGTGCTTAAAGTATGGCAGTGAAAATGGCTTTGTGGATTATGTGAAGGGGGCAAACTTAGCCGGTTTTGTTAAAGTTGCTAAAGCTATGATGGCATACGGTGTTCTTTAGGTTTATCTGGGAAAACAAACAGAAAATAAAAAAACCGCTAAAAAGCGGTTTTTTTATTGGTTGGTTTTTTCAAACGAAAGGTTAGTCGTCGCCAGAAAATGCCATAAGCAGATTGATAAGGCTAAGGAAAATATTATATAGCGATACAAATAAGGTTACCGTTGCCATCACGTAGTTTCTTTCGCCACCGTTTATAATTTCACTTGTTTGATAAAGAATAATCATTGAAGAGAAAATCATAAAACCAGCTGAAATAGCTAAGCTAAGACCTGATATATTCAAGAAGAAAGACGCTAGCATAGCAATGATTAGCACCCAGAATCCTGTTGCAATCATTCCAGAAAGAAACGAGAAGTCCTTCTTAGAGGTCAAAACCCATGCAGAAAGGCCGAAGAAAATAAGACCTGTACCACCAAGTGCTTGAACGAGAATCTGAGGCGCCGTTGCCGATAACATTCCGACAATAGGACCAAGGGTATAACCCATAAAGCCTGTTAGAGCAAAAACCCAGAATACACTTGAAGCACTGTTTTGTGTTTTATGGATTACAAACAATAGGCCATAAAAACCTACTAATGTAATAATTATACCTGGATGTGGTAGGCCCATAGCCGCCGCGAAATAAGCAACGAGTGCAGAAAAACCAATAGTTGCTCCTAGCAACATATAGGTATTCTTGAGAACCTTATTGATCTCAATGGAACGACCTTCACCGCGTGTTCTTTCAATTACCGGTGTATCTTGTCTCATTTTTGTACTCCGTTATAAGGGTTAAATCTATTCAAAACTATCTTTGTATAATAATAAGGACATAAATTAAAGAACCCAAGTCCTTTGGTCAAGTATTTTAGGCCTAAATGTAACAATAAGTGAGCTAAATTTCTATTCATAAAAAAAATTTGTGATTTAATCGAATTTATTCTTTTCTAAATAAATAGTTTCATGTAATATGCGCGCTTCTTGGAGAGATGGCAGAGTGGTCGAATGCACCGGTCTTGAAAACCGGCATGGGTTTGTAGCCCATCTAGGGTTCAAATCCCTATCTCTCCGCCAAAGTGGTAAGGTATTTAATACCTTAGAAAAGAAAAGCCCCTGAATTTGCGCAAGTGAATTCAGGGGCTTTTTTGTTGCCGCTCTAATATTCGTTTTATTTTGATGTACTTTCCCTTGATACTGCTCCGCTTAGTTTTCGGCCCTTTACTTGTCCCGTATTAGCCCTCTATTTTTCGCACGGATTCCAGAATAATCCGTTTTCCTGTACGTCATATTCCGGCCTCTATCCACTGTTTCCGCCGTTTTACATTCGGTGTGGGAACTAATGCGTTAAATTGTTTTCCGACGACACTGTCATACAAGGAGAATAATAATGAAGCTTAAAAAAACACAATCTTTAAGACAATCCTCAGCATCATTGAGTGGAATGAGAAGAGTAGTACTCAAGCCGGTTTTAATGGCGTTGGCAGCCAGTTTCCTTGGAGCCTGTTCAAATATCCCCTATGCCATTATTGACGGAAGCAGGTCAAATATCGCCGATACATCGAGCTACAACATAAAAGTAACTGGTATTGACGGGAAGCTGACTTTTCTCGATGAAACGGTGAAAACGATAAAACCGGGAACTCACAGAATTAGGTTAACAACCACAAAGCCGGGTAGACCAACTATGAAGGATTCTAAAACGTGGTTATTGGAAGCGTTGCCATGTAAAAGGTATATCGTTGCAGCAAAACATGACAGGAACAAACGTTTCACCAATAAATATTGGGAAGTTGACTTAATTAGGGTAGAGGATATTGGTGGCTGTAAGGTCCCAGATCCCAAAAATGACGCTGAAGTTACTGCGGAACCCAAGGCCTAGGCTAACCAGTTATTAGATTAATGATTCCAAGCTGCAGGTAGTTTTACCTCCTCAAAAAATCCAGGTTGTCGCTTCGATTCTTTGAGGGGGTAATTATCTCTTAGTTACCTTCATTGCGGTAAACTAGACGGCTAGTTTTTTGGCAAGTTTCTGGGAACCAATGGCATTAAATGAACGGTCAAAATCATCCAACAAATCATCAATGTTCTCTATGCCTACCGAAACCCGAAGTAGGTTCTGAGTGATACCGGCAATGGCTTGCTCTTCAAGAGATACCGCGGCATGGGTCATGGTAGAAGGGTGACAGATTAAACTTTCTACACCGCCAAGCGACTCCGCTAATGAAAAGATTTGAAGTTGACTTAAAAAGCTTTTCACATCTTCAACATCACCTTTTAACTTAAATGAGAGCATGGAGCCAAAACCGGTTTGTTGTTTTTCTGCAATATAGTGCCCTGGGTGGCTCGTTAAACCAGGGAAGTAAACCTTTTCAACTAACGGATGATCCGATAAATAATCAACCAGAAGGTTCGCATTCTTGGCGTGTCGCTTAACTCGAACATCAAGTGTCCTTAACCCTCGTAACGTAAGAAAACTATCAAAAGCGGCTCCGGTAACCCCCGTGCAATTGGCCCACCAAGCGATATCCTCATAAAGCGCTTCGGTTTTTGCAACGACTGCACCGCCTACAACATCGCTATGCCCATTGATGTACTTTGTTGTTGAGTGAACGACGATATCCGCGCCGAGCAAAATAGGCTTTTGGAATATCGGTGACAAAAAAGTATTGTCCACCGCGACAATCGCGTTGACGGATTTAGCTTTTTTACTAATAAGCTCAATATCAACAACACGTAATAGCGGGTTGCTTGGCGTTTCTATCCAAACGAGTTTTGGCTGTTTTGCCAAGGCATCGTCTAGAGCACGGGAATCGGTTTGGTCGACAAAATCAATTTCTATAAGGCCTTTCTCAGCATAGGATTTAAACAACCGAAATGTGCCGCCATAACAATCGTGAGGAGCTAGTACACGTTCGCCACCTTTTAATAACTGTAATACCGCAAAAATCGCTGACATGCCACTGGATGTAACAATACCGCCAAAACCATTTTCTAAATCAGCTATGGCCTGGCCCAATAATTGACGGGTAGGGTTGCCAGAGCGTGAATAGTCAAATTCTCTTTTTTCGTCGAAACCGGCAAAACTATAGTTACTGGATAAGTAAACCGGTGGTGTAATAGCCCCGTGCTGAGTATCTGTTTCTATACCAGCGCGCACTGCAATTGTGTCTGTAGATGTGATTGACATTTTAGTTCTCCAAAACTTTTTTGATAATCGGTATAAGTTGTTCGTGTTCGGTAAGGAAGCCATCGTGACCGCATTTGCTTTCAATGGATGCAAATGTCGCTTGCTGACCAATTCGATTAGCCAGCGATTTTACTTTTTCGCTAGGTGCAATATGGTCGCCTTTTATGCCAACGCAGAAGCATGGCACGGTAATTTTTTTCGGGTTAACATGGTGCAAGTCGACTGATAGGGACAAATTAACAAAGCGGATCGCATTAAATCGTCGCGCAAATTTTTCACCATGGTGTTTTAGATAACTGGTTACTGGAAACCGAATTGTTTTTGACTCCGGGCAAATGTGGTTTTCAAACCGTTGTTCTATTTCGTCGCTACCCCGGTAACCGAGCATTGCAATTGATCGAGCAATCTCCAAACCAGTATCTATATCATTGTTTTTCAATGAGAATTTAATGATTTTCCGCTGCAGCGCTCGATAAGCCGTATTCTTAGCACTACTTTTTTCGGTACAGCATATGGCTACTAGTTGATTAAGCTTTTGTGGATGACTTTGGGCGAAAGCTAACCCAACCATTCCGCCGTAGGAGGATCCGATAATCGCGTGCAATTGCTCAATCTTTAGTTCTTTCAATAGCAGTTTGAGGATATTAGCTTGGTCAAACGTAGAAAGTTTTAAGTCACCCGATGGAGCATTGGCTCGATCAACGCGTTTATCACTCGTTTGCCCATCAACGTAACTAAATGAAAGAACGCAGTAACGGTTAAGATCAACGGCTTTGCCATAGCCGACTAGTTTGTCCCACCAACCTTGTACAAAAATCCCTTCTACATTGGTATCCGCTACAAACTGATCAGCAGAAATTCCACCCAGTATGGCGATAACCGGTTTATTAATGTCGCCATAGATTGAATAAGATACAACGGTATTATTAAGTTGTTGCCCAAAGGTTAACTCCAGCCGACCCGCTATCAGAAATGACCCGGATATGCTGTCAGTATGTGAGCTTGGTAATTTAATTGCCGTATTCATTGGGTGAACTCTAGTAAATTATTTATCTAACCATTTTTCATCGTTCTAAATCGCAAAAAAAGCCGTTTAGACGTCTATATGTCCAAATAATAACCAATGTTATATTGATGTCAAGATGTTTAGATGGCTAAACTAGGGTAGAATTAATCAAATCCTAGAGGTAACGGAGGTCAATGAATGAAAGATTGGGATGGGGATTATATTAATCCTTATGTAGAACACGGCGAGAAAAAAGAGAATATTAAGAAAATTACTGTTTCAATTCCTTTTTCAGTACTGAAAATATTAACTGATGAAAGAACTCGACGTCAGGTCTCTAACCTACGTCATGCAACGAATAGCGAGCTTTTATGCGAAGCGTTTTTACATGCTTATACCGGTCAACCGCTGCCGACTGATGATGATTTAAAGAAAATTAAGTAACCACCTAATAACATGCCTCTGGGCGCTCCTATTTTGATTTGCCGATAGCTTTGTTAGGTGAATAGAGTAGTTTGCTTAAATAACTAATAGTTATTGCTGGATAAGCTTTAAACCCAGTAGATAGTCGCTTATAGAGTGACTGCTTATAGAAAGTCGCTTATAGACTGTCCGCTTATCCCCGTGTTTGCCTCTTTTGATTAAAATATTATGCAGAGTTGGTCCAAAACCAGCTTTTGTATCGCTGATTTCAAGCGATGTGTTACTACTTTCAAACTATATACCGACAGCTTTTCTTAACTAAAAGCGTTGATATAACCGTCAATTATGGTGGTTTACTTGTATTGAGATGATTCAGTTGCTAAATTGGCTTTATAGACGTCTATACGTCCAATTTGAGAATGCTATAGAATTCTAGAGATTGCAGGATTTTGAATCTAAGGCCGACGTTAATTTAAAATTCACGGCAAAGGATATCTTTCATTTCTGTTAAAACACAAACCAGGCTATGACGTTCTCTATATGTCGCAGGTTTAACGTTATTGATTTAAGGTCAAAGATTTAACGTTATAAATAATTAAAGTTCGTCGAAGATAAGAAGTTAGATAATGAATCAACAAGCTGATCCAACAAAGCTAATCGCTGCAACAAGACTTGAAGAGCGCCTCAATAGCTCAATCCTTCTATTGGATGGTGCGACTGGCACAATGCTCCAGTCTTATGAGTTAGAAGAACCTGATTTTAGAGGTGAGAGATTTAGCGACTGGCCCTGCGATCTAAAAGGTAACAATGACTTATTAAGTATTACTCAACCTCAAATTATTGAACAAGTGCATCGAGCTTATTTAGAAGTAGGTGCAGATATTATCGAAACTAATACATTTAATGCGACATCAATTGCGATGGCGGATTATCAAATGGAGTCGATTAGTGCCGAAATAAACTTTCAGGCGGCAAAAATTGCAAAACAAGTCGCTGAAGAATTTTCTACAGCTGAAAAGCCGCGTTTCGTTGCTGGCGTATTAGGTCCAACTAATAAAACCTGTTGCCTTTCCCCAGATGTTAACGACCCAGCCTATCGAGCCATTACCTTTGACCAGTTAAAAGATGCCTATTACGAGTCAACCGAGGCGTTAGTCAAAGGAGGCGCGGATATCATATTAATAGAAACCGTGTTTGATACCCTTAATGCAAAAGCTGCAGGTTTCGCGGTACAACAGTATTTTGAAGATAGTGGTCAATCGCTTCCCGTGATGATCTCCGGCACCATTACCGACGCCTCTGGACGAACACTAACGGGCCAAACCACCGAGGCGTTTTATAATTCTTTAAAACACCTTAACCCGATTAGTTTCGGCCTAAATTGTGCTCTCGGCGCAAAAGAGTTGCGTCCTTATGTTGCAGAGCTTGCAAACATTGCAGACTGTTATGTTTCGGCTCACCCTAACGCAGGACTACCAAACGAATTTGGTGGATACGATGAAACGCCTGCCGACATGAAAGCTGAGCTACAAGAATGGGCTGAGTCCGGTTTGATTAACATTGTGGGAGGTTGTTGCGGAACCGGACCCGAACATATCCAAGCGTTAACTCAAATTGCGAATAATATTGAACCGCGACGACTTTCGAACAAACTTAGCTCTACAAAACTCTCTGGGTTAGAGCCACTTAATATTACCTCTGAAAGTTTATTTATTAATGTTGGAGAAAGAACCAATGTTACTGGCTCCGCTAAGTTCCTAAGACTAATTAAGGAAGATGATTTTACCGGTGCATTACAGGTCGCTCGTCAACAAGTCGAAAATGGTGCATCAATTATCGATATTAATATGGATGAAGGCATGCTGGATTCGGTTGAAAGCATGTGCCGTTTTCTTAATTTAATTGCTGCAGAACCCGATATTTGCAAGGTTCCCATTATGATTGATTCGTCTAAATGGGAAGTGATTGAAGCGGGGTTAAAATGCGTTCAAGGTAAGTGTATTGTTAACTCTATTTCGCTTAAAGAAGGTGAAGATGAGTTTGTCCGCACCGCCACATTAGCAAAGCGTTATGGCGCTTCAGTTATCGTTATGGCATTTGATGAAAAAGGCCAAGCAGATGACTATCAACGAAAGATCGAAATTTGTGAAAGAGCCTTTAAAATATTGGTTAATACCGTTGGCTTTGAAGCGAGCGATATTATTTTTGATCCAAATATTTTTGCCATCGCCACGGGAATTGAAGAGCATAATAATTATGCCGTTGATTTTATTGAAGCAACTCGTTGGATAAAGCAGAATCTAAAAGGTGCCTTGGTTTCCGGGGGCGTTTCCAATGTGTCATTTTCTTTCCGTGGAAACAACAAAGTTCGTGAAGCTATTCACTCTGTATTCTTGTATCACGCGATTGATGCAGGGCTAGATATGGGAATAGTCAACGCAGGGCAACTTGAGGTGTATTCAGAAATCGACCCCGAGCTTCGAACAGCGGTTGAGACCGTTGTACTAAATAAGATTCCGCCTTCAAGCGAACAATCAAATGCAACCGAAACGTTAGTGACTATTGCTGAAAATTATTTAGGAATTTCAACCGAAGTTAATGAAAGTAAGAAGCTTGAATGGCGTGAAAAACCGGTAGAACAAAGAATTCAGCATGCGTTGGTTAAAGGCATTACCGAATTTATTGAAGAGGATACTGAGATAGCTCGTAAAGCGTCTTCTAAATCGTTGGAAGTGATCGAAGGCCCACTGATGGACGGAATGAATGTTGTTGGCGATTTATTTGGCTCAGGGAAAATGTTCTTACCACAAGTCGTTAAGTCCGCTCGAGTGATGAAAAGGGCGGTTGCTTATCTTGAACCGTTTATGGAGGCGGAAAAGCTGCAGGCAAAGAGAAAACTGGCTGAAGAATCGGAAATTGATAACTCGAAAAACGAGGCGTCGACAAATAAAGCGCCGACAAATAAAGCGTCGACAAACGAACAATCGACCAGCGAAGAATCGACCAGCGAAGAACCCTCATCAAAGGGAAAGATTTTATTGGCGACCGTAAAAGGGGACGTTCATGATATCGGTAAAAACATTGTAGCAGTAGTCCTTCAATGTAACGGTTATGAAGTGGTCGACTTAGGCGTGATGGTCAGCTGCGACAAAATTATTCAAACAGCCATTGATGAAAAGTGTGATTTGATTGGGTTGTCCGGTTTGATAACGCCGTCATTAGATGAAATGGTTACGGTTGCTAAGGAAATGACTCGACGTGGCCTCAATTTGCCGCTGTTGATTGGTGGGGCAACGACCTCAAAGGTTCATACCGCGGTTAAAATAGAGCCGCATTATGCGGAACCAACTATCTATATAACCGACGCTTCGCGAGTGGTTAATGCATCAAGAAAACTTCTTAGTGACGAGCACCGTGGCGAATATGCTGAGTCGGTTAAGTCGGAATACGAACTATTGCGTCAGCGACGATTACAAAATAATACTAAGAAGCAGCAAGTGCCCTTAGCGCAAGCGCGACAATACAAAACTGATATCGATTGGAGTGACTTTAAACCGACGGTACCAAAGTTTCTAGGAACAAAAACGTTGAATGATTTTCCGTTGTCGGAACTTTTAGAAAGGATTGATTGGACACCGTTTTTCCGCAGTTGGGAGTTGGCGGGTAAGTTCCCGAAAATACTAGCCGATGAAGTTGTTGGCGAGTCGGCTAGCAAGCTTTATTCTGACGCTAAAAAAATGCTTCAATTAATTGTTGATGAGAAATGGTTAACGGCGAAAGCTGTTGTTGGTTTTTATCCCGCTAACGCTGTTGGTGATGATATCGAGCTTTATAAAGTAGACGATAAAACTCATAGCAATGACCAGCAAACATTAGAAGCAACTTTGTTCGGTCTTCGACAACAGACACAAACAAGGCAAGGAAAAGCAAACTATTGTTTATCAGACTTTATCGCCCCTAAATCCTCAAATAGAGATGACTACGTCGGAATGTTTGCGGTTACCGCGGGAATTGGAGTCGATGAACATGTCGAACGTTTCGAAGGAGAAGGGGATGATTACTCCAGTATCATGTTAAAAGCACTAGCGGATCGATTAGCAGAAGCCTTTGCTGAAAAAATGCATGAGATAGTGAGAAAAGACTACTGGGGGTACGCTAAACAAGAAGCGCTCTCAAATGAAGAACTTATATCCGAAAAATATCAAGGGATAAGGCCAGCTCCCGGGTATCCTGCTTGTCCCGATCATACAGAGAAAGGAACTATTTGGGAGTTATTGCAGCCAGAGAAAGAGATAGGGCTAAAGATAACAGAAAATTTTGCGATGTACCCAACGGCGGCTGTTTCCGGATTGTATTTTTCCCACCCTAAATCTCGGTATTTTGGAGTCGGAAAAATAAATCTAGAACAAGTGGCGGATTACGCTCAAAGGAAAGGCTGGAGTCTCAAACTAGCGGAGAAGTGGTTGTCGCCTAATTTGGGGTATGAGCCAAAGAGTTGAACAAGCCATTGGCCGCTATGTTCGAAATAGGGCCTAAAGAACACGGTGAAAGACTTCAGAAAATAGCGGAGGGCGTTCGTTAACTAGGTCTTCCCAGATAGTAACATTAATTTTCACTATGCCACTGTCCAATTTGCGGAGGTAGTTAATTTACTTAGCTTCAGGCTCTGGGGCGAACTCGTCTTCAACCTATGTATCATCTGATGTTTTTGTTTATCCACTCGCGGCTTTACTAGCTGCTTCTTCGGTACAACCCTACACGGCTTTGCTGTTGTCATTCGCTAGTCGTTATCGTCTAAAAATAGTATGATTTCGTGGGTAAAAATGGGACTTGCCCCCATCAATTAATGCACATGCTGAACGGTCGCATTTGAGTAATACTGGCAGCTCGAATTTGTGACTGAACCACGCGTTAAATGCCATTAATAATTCTCAAACTTTAAAGTAGTAGCTTTGCTATCACGCTCATTTTTGCTCACTAAGTTTAAGCTTAAGAGATAGTGCGTGCTGTTTTGGAGAGTTTTGTTTTACTGTTACTTTAAGTAAAACCATAATATGTCCCCATTGTGTCAATTTTTAGGGCACGATATTCAACATAAAAAAAAGGAGCCGAAGCTCCCTTTTTTAATCAATAGCAATAACTATTATCTACGTCTTCGGATTGCAAACGTCGATAACAACATTAATAGTAACCAAGCCATTGAACCAGACCCACTACTTGAGTCTGGAGTCTTAACAACTTCAACTGAAACTGAAGAAGTCGCTGAAAGGTTTCCATCACTCACTGTTACAAGGAACGTTAGAGTTCCTGTCTCAGTGTTAGCATTGCTGACCGAAGCGCTAGCAGATGTAGCATCACTAATTGTAACACTCGGTCCAGCGCTTTGCGTCCACGAATAAGTCAAATCATCACCGTCTATATCAGTTCCCACAGAACTTAGTGAAATAGAACTTACACCGTTATTGAAGCTTTGAATAGCAGTGCTAGTAACTGTTGGGGCATCGTTAACTGGAGTGACCAACACTTCAAAACTTGTGCTGACGCTATCAGCAGGCTTCTCGTTGTCCGTTACAGTAACCGTTACCACCATAGTGCCAGCAAAGTTTTCATTTGGAGTAATATCAAACGTTGAGCCAGACACATCACCGCTAATGTTAGACGCAGTTCCGTAATCAGACGTCACTGAAACTGTATTATCAACGGCGTCGTTATCAGTATACTCAAAAACGATTCCACTGATTGTTTCGTCCTCTGCAACAGTGTTATCTGCAATATCTGTAATTGCAAGATTACTCTGTACATCAACGGTTAAGTATGCGGTTTCCTCTTGCGCACCAAGATTAGTAGAATCATTGGTAATCATCGAAGTCAACGCTGAGCCTGCGGCATCAAGTTCTACTGTACCGCTGAAGGTGACAGTAATCGATGCGGTCGGAAATAATGGACGATGACATATTACTAAGCCATCGGTCACACTTGCAACAGAGCCAATCGCAGAGCCCGCAGAACCAACATAAATATAGTTGTCTCCCGAGGTACCTTCTGCATTTTCCCAACCAATGGTCTGACCTAATGCATCTCCAAAATTATGAGTTACATTGTCATACGCGTACATAATATCACCAGTCTCTCGATCTAAAACAACTTCAAAATCAAGGACATCGTCTACCGTTGGAGCGCCGTTATAGAATGCCCAATGACGCATATCATCAAATTCGATAATGGTATATCGGCTAGTACTTGCGACACTTAACCCCGAACCATCAGCCTGGCTAATTTGCATGTCTCTCCAAAATGGTGCCAGCACCGCATTAGGCGTATTTGAATCTGGTAATAATTGATTCACCCAAGGCGCACCGCCGTAACCGCCGAAGGATACGATACCATCGTCAGCAACGGTGAAGGACGTTTGAGTAGTCCCTAGGAAAGCCATATCTGTACCGTAAGTTGCACTAACAGTATCACCGTCTAGTGGTTGGAAGCCAATACCGAACAATGCGAGATCCAGATAAGCATCACCTTGACCGAAGTTTGGTATGACACAGCTAGCATCTGTAGTATTGTCACTAGTAACGTACACAGGCTCTTGCCCCAGCACACCTTCACGTGTACCAGTCCAACTTACATTGGCTCCATCAATTCCCGCATCTATTAGCGTTGCATTGCCACCAGAGCTAGTAACGCTATCTGGGTCAATGGTTATACCTTCTGGAATATTTGCGATAACAGAGTAGCCAATATCTTCGTCAGTCAGATTAGGTAGCATCGTTAAGGTAAACGATACGACATCGCCTACAACTGGGTTGGAGTTGTCGACAGCCAATTTCACATCGTCGTCACCACGCGTAAGAACAACAATAGTAGTTCCTAGGTTGCCGGCGTTTTCCGGATCAGCGTCAGTTGCAATATCAAAGGCAGCTAAGAAAACATCCCCCTCTGACATTTCATCAGACCAAGACATTCGGATATCAAATGGAGAGAACTCACTAACACTCTGCTGTGCAGCAAGTGTTAAATTACCATTTGATTGAGATGCCACAAAACCTGTATTCAAGTTGAATGCATCCGCTGCTTCCGGTGTTGAAGATGTCCAATTTTGAACCATAATCCAATAACTGCCAGCATCAACTTCTTCTATTTGACACTCCTCATTGGCGGCACCTGTTGCGGCAACACAAACAAGTTCATCTGCTGAAGGGATACCATCGCCATTTGCGTCGATACCGACGAAAAGATCTAAGTCTGGTGATTCAGAGTCAGAAATAGTCACGTACAACAACTTAGAGCTTTCTGCCAAAGTTATCCAACTAACAGTAACACCATCAGCCAGGTCATCGAACGGTGTAGTATTGTCACTATCCTGACCCGCCGTTAGTGATTCTTTAGCAAGTTTAGACATACCGTAAATACGAGGACTAAATTCTGAAATTTCTAGTGCGAGATTATTTCTCAAAACTACAGAGCCAGCATCCCGATGAACTTCCATATCGATATTCGCTGGAATATTACTAGAGTTTGCCGTTAAGAAAAGCGGTAAATTTGCGGTTGGAACGTCAGAGTCAGCAGGTGTTAAAGTTACAACGCCAGTCGCTTGATCACCAGTTCTTAAACCATCAATGGTTGCGGTAACAGTAATAGACTGACTCTCTCCAGCGAGAATTGAAAAACTTGCTGGAGTGACCGTTACGGCTACACTGTCAGAGCTTACCGTTGCTGAAGTAGTCCAATCCCCGTCAACTGTCGCAGTGAATGTACGTACCCAACTACAGCTTCCTTGACAGGAAACATTACCCATACTTGGTATATTAAGGCTTTTTGGATCTCCACCTTCGTTTGGATTGGCAGCTGTATAGTTAGCCTCTGTTTCATCCATCAATAAACCTGTTTTTGCCGCAAGATCAACTCGAATTCGACCAGCACCCATATCAAATATATCGGCAGTAGTAACTCCGTCTTCTTTTCTCATATCAGAGGTAGCGGTCATCATCAGCGCTGAACGGATATTGTCAGGCGTCCAAGTAGGATGTGCAGACTTCAATAGAGCGCCGGCACCAGCCACATGTGGACTAGCCATCGACGTACCCTGCAAGAACGTAAAATCAGCAGGCGCAGGACCATTTACATCATGACCAAAATGTTGATCAGCATAGGCTGCATAAATAGAAACACCTGGCGCTGCGACAGAAGGAGACATTATGTCAGGAACTGTCAAGTTAGGACCTCTTGATGAGAAACCGGCTAAATCATCAGCTTGTCCAATGACAAGTTCGCCAGCCGCTCCAGAAATGGTGGCAGCATGTTCTGCTCCGCTTGCTAACCAAACTTTTAATGCGTCACCGTCGTCAGCACCAATATGGATTCCTGGAATAACAAAGACATCATTATTTAACGATGTTGCGCCGCCTTGGATATTAGCTAATACCAAACCACCGGCACCTCCAGCAAATACATTTGCCGCCTTATCAACACGGGCGATAGCCCCTCTGTCACATACAACGATTTGTCCAGTAAAGGTCCCCGCCGGGAAGCCAGCTAAACACTGCGCAGAATCATCATCGACACCATCGTTAGGATTATCAAAATCACCAGCATATACAATAGATGCGGTTATTCCACCTGTAGCACTTGAACCTTCAATAGCGCTTGGTGCGGTTGTATCACCACCGCTAAACTCTCCAATGGTTTTTGCAAACTCTACCGTTCTACCATGTGTTGAAGCTGCAACTGAAGTATACCAAGGCGCATTTTTAACAGTCGTAAAAGCCTCAGGTCCACTGTTTCCTGCAGATACCGCTACAAATATACCGGCGTCTTGTGCTGCCAAATAAGCTAATTCAGTTGAACTGTTCCACGGAAAACCTCCACCACTGATAGAGTAGTTAATAACGTCAACACCGTCAGTGATAGCATCGTCGATTGCCGAAACAATTGCCGCACCTGGACAGCCAGAGTATGTATCACCAGTATTGCCAGGGTTACAGATTTGGTAAGCAATGA
>CAJQOL010000046.1 GCA_905479925.1 uncultured Kangiellaceae bacterium
GCTTATTCATTGTAATGGATTGCGTCGGAGCGTTTTTAACTCCAACTCTGTTCAAGCGCGTTCAGCCCTAAGATCGCGCTGATGTATCATCTAAACTTGGCTAGGTGTTAATTGTTTGCAAGAGATAAAACAACAGCTTCAACGGTACACGCTTATATTTTAAAGCGGAAATTATTGAGTAGAAGATACCGGCTTCTTTTTTAAAGGAGACATTCAACTTCGGGCAAATTCAACTCCCATCTTTTCCTCGGAAACTAACACCGCCGTCATTTGATAACGACATCGTTCAAGTACGCCACTTGAGAGTGCCTAGCGGCCGAGCGTCACGCCTTTTTGCCTTCTTTTGTGGCGTAACAAAAGAATGGTCGCAGGCAAGTGAAACGCTGCGAAATAGCCGTTAGGAAACTGTCGGGGGTAGTCAATTTGGGGTCGTGTAAATTATTAGATACCGCTTCCCTCTCCCCAACCCTCTCCCGGAGGGAAGAGGGAGTTAAAACAAACTTCCCCTTTGGGAACTTTTGAGACAATTTACAACGTCTTTTGCCGCACTGATCCGCCATAACCTGTTATTCTTGATTCACCTTAAAGTCTGGTCGTACGATAAAGTCTAGATTCAAATTCAAAAATGTCTGGTGAAGTTTGAGCAACTACAATTAAGACTAACCGTATGATTCTATTTGAATCTTAAGGTTATTTTATCCCGAGTTCAGGTGAGCTAATCAGTATACAAACAAACATCGTAATCGCGAGTTGCAACCTTGATTTCATTATTTGAAGATTCAATGACTGTTCCAGCTTTAATCCCCGAAGAAGAATCTAGTATTTCGACTCGTTGAACGTCTTTTCCAAAAAGACTAGGAAGCTGGTATTCTTTGAAGCTAAACGCTCTTATCTGGCGAACAACATTCTGCGCAGATTGGTCTAAATCGATAACAAGTTGGTCGTAATTAATTGAGTTTTTATTATAGTAGCTCGCGTCATTATCGTTCTGGCTTCTCGTTTCAAAATCCTTTTCTAATAACTTTCTAAAGCTCGCTTTAAATAACTCCGTTCCATAACGTAGATACTTAAAATACAAATCTCTAGCGGTAAAGTTCGAATCGATATCAAATCGTACCTGTCTAACTACTGGTCCAGTGTCTATACCACTATCAATCCTGTGCAGTGTCACACCGCTTTCCTTCTCTCCATTAAGAATAGGCCATGCAGACGTGTAAACACCTCGATACTTTGGCAATAGTGAAAAATGTATGTTAAACAACTGCTCGCTTTCAAATTTATTGACGTCGATAATTTTGTCAAACTCTAAGGATATAAGAATTAACTCCTTAATCCTATATAACTGTTCCAATTGAACGACAGGGATCCCTTCATTCAAAGCAAAACGCTTCAATGATTGTTGAAAACCGTCCGCACCGACATCCGTACCATTAACGCAAACTACCAAGTCTTTCTTGGTTACGATTTTCTCTCGTAGTAACCAACGGCAACTATCAACAGCAATATTGTTTTTCCCTGCAATACAAACAGTCATGTAGGCGTATCCGAGAGAATTGCAATATGTTTAAGTACCGGGTGAATCACATAATAGTTCTCACTTTCTTTATCGACTTTCTCAGAAACTGGAAGCTCTCCATGATTTGCATAGTGGCTAAGAACGTCAATCAATATAGTGGCTCGAGCATAAGGGTCCCACGATAAATCAATGGTTAAGCGGTCAGTTGGAGGCCTAAGCTGTTTCTCTATAAGAAGTTTACCGTCATCGATATTTGGATTCATTAGAAAAGCAGTCATCCAGATGGTATCTTCAAGTAATAAACTATAATACATCGGCGTGCTACCTCTGTACTCTGGCAGCCTGCCCGGATGAATATGAATGTATTGCTTGCCTATCGCGAAAAAATCAGCGCTCAGAATTGTACCTGCAGGGCCAGAAAAGACCACTTTTGATTCCGTATATTTTCTAAGCGAGCTCACTACCTGAGTACTATTAAAACTGTCTGACTTCACAATTTCGAAAGGAATAGAAACCTTTTTAAGTTTCTCAATTACCGAGCTTGTGTTGTTAAACAAATCCGTTTCAACCGGAACGACTGGAGAGCTAATCATCTCCGCTGATTCAACAACAATAACATGGCTTGGAATTAACTGGTTCTGGAGCATAAGGTCAACATAAGCCCTTGAACGTGCGCTTTCTGAGAGTAACATTATTAAATCATTGAGTATCATTAACGATGCCTTTGGAGTTAATTAGCTGTTCAATTAGACGTTGTTCCGAATAGATTCCGATTGCTGCTAACAGAGATCGTTTCACACCGTTCTCCTGAAATTGATTTGACTGGATGAGTTCCTTTAACTCGAAAGCCAACAAATCATTTAGTTTTAACAAGGCGTTCAGAAATTTAACTTCTTTAGTGTTTTTAGTTCTAACTTCTGAGATAAATAAACCAAGCAATGCAGATAGTCGAGAATAGCTCTCAAAACCGACTTCACCGCTGTCTTTTTTTGGTTTTCCTAAACTATCATATAAATTGAATATCCTCTTTCCAACTTCAATTTTTCTTACATAGAAAGCTAACCAATAAAGCAGCAACTCATTGGATCTTTCATTAGGATAGAAAATTTGGTTCAATAGCTTTTCGCACAGTTCTTTGGTGTCTATTACACCTAACCCCCCTTCTATATCCATAAACGACTTCGGTAACGAGCTTGTGCTAGAACGGTTATAGAATTCGCTCTGCAGTTGCTCTTTTATCGATAAAAACGAACGTTCCTTTAATCTAAGATTTGGAGAAAGATGCGACAGTGCTATGTCTCTAGAACAATTATAGTAACGAAAGTACTCAGTACCGTAGTGCTCGGAGTACATGTAAAGTGTCCTGTTGTTACGTGGGTCACCGTCAATATAGCTCGTTTTAGTCATTATCCAGTTTCTTTCCAATTTCACTGAGCATTTCGTCAACGACTTTCTCTAATTTCAAATTGCTAGAATTACTGTCGATCACAATGTCTGGTGATGATGGAGGATAAAACACTTGATCCACACCAACCACCCCCTTAACTCGGCCGACTTTTGCTCCGCTATAAAGCCCCTTCTGGTCTCTTTGTTCGAGTGTTTTAATGCTTGCGTCAACAAACACTTCAAAATAGTCTTGATAGTGCTCCCGATTCCATTGTTGCTGCTCAGGAAAATTAGACAGAATACAAACAACAACATTGATGGACTGGTCGTCAAGATGTTTGCATAGGCGACAAATTCGCCAGCCATTTTTTTCCCTATCAACTTGTGAATGACCCAAGTCATCGCCCATTATTTTACGAAAATCATCACCGTCGATAATAACGGTATTTGGAGAAAGCTTTTTCCATTCCTGATATAGCTGTCTTCCTATTGTTGTCTTACCAGCACCAGCTAAGCCGATCAACCAAACAATCACTTCGACTCTCCATTTCTAATAGAATCAATAACCTTGCTAGAATGAATCGAACGTTCAGCGATTGTGTGATCGGTAAGGTCATCAATTTCCAGCCAGCCGCCATTAATAAAAACGGGATCGATCATGCAGCCTCTATCAATCATTCCTTGTAGCAAATCCGTCAGGTAAAGTTGCGACAAAGACCTTTCACTTTGAAAGCATTTTCCGCTCTCTTCACTCTGCCTTTTCGCCTCATAATACGCGCTTCTGAGTGCTAAAACACCTTTGCCTTTAAAACGCATTAGTCCAATATACTGAGCCTCTATTTCTCTGATATCTACAACGGTCTTTCCAATCTCAGAGAGATGTCCGGAATCAGACAACTTTAAACTCTCAGCATCACTTAGGGGATCATCAAATCGATTTTTCCAGTAAGCCTGCCAGTCTAAATCAACAACAACGCCGCAATCGCCCTCATATTTTAGTAACTCGTTCATGACCCCCGGATTAAAAAATATGTCTCCGTAAGCGACTATAAAATCATCGCCAAATTGGCTTTCTGCGCAAAACAAACTTTCTACCATATTGGTATTTGAATACCGTTCATTATGAACACGGGTTACATCATATGACTCGAATGAATCTGAGCAATAGCCAGTCAGCACTAGGATATCTGAAATCCCCAGGGATTTTGCGGTTTGAATGGTATGGTCAATCAACGGTTGCCCTTTTACCTCCACTAAAGCCTTTGGCTTGCTATCAGTCAAAGGACTCAACCGTGTCCCCATACCTGCAGCGAGTATAATAAGTTTCATAGAGCCAACCACTCCTCAATAAGACGCTTATCAAATTCTGGGCAATATGATTCTCGTTCCGGATGCCACTGTATAGCCATTATCGGCTTTTCTATATGACGCAAGCCTTCAACGTACTGGTCATCGCTGATAGCAAAGGCTGTAAGCAAGTTTGACATGCCCGAAAATTGAACGCCATCATTGTGAAAACTGTTAACCGTTAGAACCGTATCTGTGTCATCCAACCGCACAGGATGGCTTTTCCCACTGTGCCCACTATGCCCATCAATATTTCGAGTCAATTGACCGCCAAAATAAAGGTTAATGATCTGTAAACCCCGGCATATGCCAAGTACGGGTATTTTTCTTTCTATCGCAGCAGCCAAACACTTATATTCATTTTCATCCCGAAGAGATGGACTTATACCGTCTGAACTATTTGGCAAGGAAACAATACTATCTCCTCCAGTCAGCAGTAAATGTGTGGCATTGATTGTTTTTAAAAAATCGGCAGGATTGTCAACACAGTTCGGGATGAGTATTGGAGTAATGCCAAACTGCTGTAAAAATCTGATCCAGTCATGACTAATAGCGTCTCGCACTTCGTCATAGTGCGAACTTGCACTTAACCTCATAGTCATAGCAACAATCATGATGCACTCACCAGCAATTGTTTTTCACAATCTAACGTCATTAAAGAACCACTATCAAGTGCACTGAATATATCTACTCCACAACCAACCGCCGCTGGAATGCTAAATTCCGCCGCTCGAATAGCCATATGAGATCCAACACCGCCGTACTGGGTTATTAGTCCGGCTATCGCATGGCAGAATATCCAGTCGAAGCCCGGGTCCGCCGCTTGTATTGCTATAATTTTACCGTCCAAATTGAGGTCAATTCGATTATCGGATAGCACAACAACTTCTGCAGTGACCTTATTAAGGGTTACGAAATTAGGCTTCCACCTCATCAAACAGTGAGCATCAATTTCTCGAGCATCTCTAATCACGTCTGGTATGCGTAAACACCGAGTTAACTGATTTAACTTTTGATGAAAACTGATACTCCGTTTAAATCGCGTGCCTGTCGCCCCTGAACAACTATTTTTAGAAAGTACGAGTACTTCATCTAAAGGTAGAAATGACAAATTATCTTTTGATATTCCGTAGTTCTCGCCAAGTCTTTCCAATGTTTGCAATATCAAGTCAACACTCTTCATAAATTCGAACTTGGCAAATTCGCGACCGATAATGGCTGCATGTATGAAATCAAAAAGTTCATCTACAGAAATATCCAGTTGGTTTTTCACAAGTAGTTCAGTGATTTTTTCTTTCTGTTTCATAAAAATGGTTTTAGCCGAACTTTGATCACATTCAGTCGCTCGTACTCCATTTCTTTTTCCAAAGAGAAGATTGAACGATTGTGCGTAATTAGGCGATGAAATCTCGTAAGAGTGTTCGCGTAAATGTCCATATTTCGATATAAATTCATCTCGCGACAATACGGAATTTCTAAACTGTTGGAGATCCCGTTGCATCTCCGTCGCTACCGTGGGAATAGCCTTCAATAGTTTGTCGTACTCATTAGCGGTAAATACACCAAGCTCCCTCAATGATCTAAGTAACGCCAATCCGACAAACGCCATTCGTGCTAATGAAGCAAACGGTATCGTTCCGAGATTTTTACAATCATCAAGTAACTCGCTCAGCACTCTTGCCTGACCACTTGCAAATTTATTTGAGTTGTTCTTACGTGCGCGCCTCTTTGTTGTTAATTGCTCAATTGAAGCCAATAGCTTGGTTATCATCTCACCCTTTAGCCAACCGATGGTAATCTCTCGATAACAATCCTTAAGATGCTCTACTTCTTCAACGCTTAAACCGGCTAAGCGAAAATGACCATCGTAACGGTCAAGATCGAAAGTAAAGCAGGTTGGCGTTAATTCAAATTCTATTTTATCATTAAGCGACGGTTCATTTCTTAACCGTTCCAAGCAGTAGTCTATCCATTTAGTAGCAACACTTTCAGCGACATTATCTGGAATAAATGAATTAAGACTTGCCCTAACATCAACATACGGTTTACCGCCAATTGAAACGATCAATGGTAACGGCATCACGTTTCTATAACCTAAATTGGCGCGAGACACTGACCATGACGAATCGCCAATCAAAAACTGATAGAGTGATAGAGCCAGTGGGTTTGGCGAACTGCCAATCATTTCGGCGGGATTCCAATCGGACATATTTGATAGTACATTACTATCACCAACTATATGCGCTCTCGGACTCTGCATAAACTGGGCAAACTCTTTGGCATTTTGCGATAGCTCCTGAAGGTCGAGATCTATTTCAAAGCTACTATTTTTTACCTGTCTAAAAACAATTGGACGCATTTGGAATAGATATAACTTGCCACTTTGATCAAATGCAAACTCGATATCTAGTTCGTCGAGGTTAGCCAACTTAATAAGCTCTTTGCTACCTTCAACTACACCCGAAATATCTTTCGGTAATGTGTCCGTTGAAGCCCAATGAGCGACATAATAGGTATCAATATCGCCCTGCAAGCCCGAGGTAACAACATCTGAACGGCCGGAGTAACGGTCAATAGATATCACAAAGTACGGAGCTCGTGTTGCAATTTCTCGAGTAAACAAAACCCCGCAGCTGGCCAAGTTTTGTATTTGTGGCTGAATTAATATTTGGTCTTTTTCATTTGCGGACGATTTTTCATAACTGGCAATGACCTTTTCAATCGCTTTAGAGATTGCTCTTTCGTTATTGCTGTTAACGTTTAACACCGACTCATAAAAACCTGCGGCCGACGAATTTCCTGAATCTTCTGATAAACTGCTGCTACGTACTACTAGCAATTGTGTTGGAAATACGGAAATAATGGTTTCTATCAGATCCGCAGGTTCGTTTCGCCAACGTTTAACTGTAAAACTAACTTGGTCAAGAATAGTAAAAGAATTATTCACTTTCGAAAATTGTTCTAAGGTAAGTGCTTTTCCCTTAAAGACGGTATCTCGAATGGCCTTATGATTATTGAGCGGCGCAATTAGGCCGTTCATATCTATAGAATTGGCTTTTTCACTAGAAAACAACTCTCCGATAGTTTTTGCTAAATCAGAAGTTGACATTTGGTTTATTGTTAGCAAAAGTTATTTTCGAGCACTTGCTGGAATATAAACAGCGCCAGCAAAAATATCCGTGCCATTAACGCTTATGTGGCTAGTGTTAAGTTTATCAAAACCTTGGACAAGTCTCGTTAATGCGGCGGGTAAAATGATCGAGTCAGCACGAAGTATCACTAGATTCTCACAAGACTCTTCAAGCATCAGTCTTACGACTTCGAGCTCGCCAGTTATCCCGTTATTTTTTAGGAATCGATAATCAAAATCAGGGAATTTTTCAATGACTTTCTGTATCTGATAACTACCAAAATAGGTGATTTTTACCGGCGAGAACGTCGCTACCGCTGCACTTATCCAATCGAGTACGGCACTACCATCCGGAGAAGTGAACAATCCTCTTGGCTCACTTTTCTGTGAATCCAAACGACTGGAACCTCTATACATATCGAGAATAACGACTTCAATCTGTGGCATAAAACGTCTCGTTATTCCTTGCTAGCACACTCACAGTAATAACCGCTTAAGTTCCGCTGCTGCTAAAGCACCAGCATTACCAGAGGTGGGAAAAAACAGATAATCTCTTAACTGTTGATATATCTCAGTCTTCTGCTTCCATAAATCATCATCGAGCAGAATACTTTTTATGTTTGTCGCCTGATTAACATCAATACTTGGAAGCCATTGACGCAATTGCAAATCAAGTGACTGTTCTCCCATAAGCTCATCATCGGCTGGGTTCGCTAAGTTTAGTAGAAGTACATTGGTATCCGCATAAATTGCGGCAAAGGCCGAACCTCCATAGTCTGCTAAAACCCAGTCTGCTATCGATATCAAGCCTATGTTGTTGATAAACGGGTCGTCGACATTTTTTATCCCTAAACCTGTGAGTATTGCCATACGTTCAGGCTCTTCTGTATAGGTATTTGGGTGTACCTTAACAACAAGGTTAAAGTCCTCCGCTAACTTACAGACCGCCTCGCTGTATTCATCAATACTTGACATTTTATGCCAGGTTGGCTACCACACCACCGTCTTCTTATTCGGGTCAAGCCCCAAGTTCTTGACTAGAAGATTCTTATCCGTCGGATTATTGAAGTAATCATCAAATCTAGGGTAACCAACTTGAACCAGCTGCACACCAGGAAAATTTTGAAGCATCTCTTGATGATATCGACCCCAACATAAAATGGTATGGTAGTGTTGATTCCAAGGCGAAAAATTCCACTTAGCTTTTCCCAACGCATACATCATTCGGACTTGCTTTTTTCCTAGTCGCCAAACATTGGCTTGTCCACTCACATGACCCGCAGAGTATGGATGGTTAGATACAAGTACTGAAAAAACCTGGTGGCGCTCTAGAACATCTTCGGTCATCTGAAATTGATAGCCGTGCCGAGTGGCGTATTCAATAATATAATCATTTTCAAGTTGCGTTGGGCACGCAATAAGGATACAAAATGAATCCGGTTCTAAGTTTTCCCACAACGCTGCGTAGTGATTGATTAATTCGGCAAAGTGAATACAAAATCCGATTTTGTTTATACTGTTCTGCTTCATCTTAACCGTCTAATTGTTGGTCGTTAACAGCATCTAGAAATTGCTGGTAGTCTCTAATATAGTCAGCTTCATCATAAATGTCGTCGGCTAATACCAAAAGTACGCAGTCGTCAGAAAAGTCAGACATTTCCCGCCAAACGCCGGGGCCAATGTATAGACCTTGCGACGCGCAGTTTAGGACGATTTCCAATTTATTATTTCCGTCATCCAAAAGAAAACGACATGAACCTTTCACTGCGACGGTTAACTGCCTTAATCTTTTATGGGCATGCCTTCCTCGAGTAACATCTGATAAAGTATCGAAAATATAGTAGACCCGCTTTATGTCAAATGGGATGTTATTATTCAACTCCAGAGATACAAGACCGCCTCGATCATCGCCATGTTTTTGAAAATCAATGATTTCTATTTCCATTTGAACTACTCAGCTTAGTGTTACGAATCTAATGTTCGAGTCAAAAATGCTTTTAATAAATTAATGTCCACAGAGAATGACGAAAACCACTTATACGCATGGTCTGCCCCTGTTTCATTAGTAAGAAAATGGGTCAAATTAATGTTCGCCATATCAGCGAGTTTCGAAAAAAGTGAATAATCAGCGAAATGACCTTCCCCTAAGGTCATAGGCATAATATGTGCTTCTTCCGAACAAAATATCAAATTGGTAAAAGCAGCGCCTGTCGGCCCAAAAACATACTTGGCCTCCGAAAAAATTTTAACTTGCTCTTCAAAGGTCAATTTTTCTGGAGAGATAAACTCAAATTCCAAGGACTCAAGTAGGTCAGCTACTTCCTGTTCATTATTGAAGCTTCTCTGTGCATTACCGGAACGTCGCAAATAGATCTTACGGAAAGGTTTCTCTGTGCTTCGCATAGCTTTGGTTTTTTCTCGCAACCATGATACTACCTTAGGGTGTATATACACATCCTGAATATGAGGTCGCCGGTCAGCACGAACATCACAAGGTACCGTAGCCCATCCCTCAACCTGTATCATTCGCTGCACCTTTATACATTGGCTGGTTTTAGACTCTATTATTTTGTGAGCGTCTCCCACCATTTGATTTAAGGCTTGTTTGTATTGGTCTGGCATCGAGCTATCAATTAACAATGCGACGGGCTCATTAATCTCAACTAACGCCAAAATTCGCGGCACCCATTCGATTAACCAGTGATAATAATTGACGGTGTTTGCCCCTAACAAATTAAGCACCAACTCATCAATTTCCTGATCAATAATTCTTTTATAGGCTATCCCAGAACGAGCGCTTGAACGAAACTCAGGGACATACCTAACAAGCGAGTCCAAATCATTGTTTAATGTTAGGTCATCTCGGTGCAGCATTCCATACTCCTCACGTAGCGCATACTCATCAACAAATATAGCGTGCGACTTCGGCGAAACAATGACATCTTTGAGCTCAGCAAAATACACGGGACGGGCTTCATAGAAGCCCTCATAAACATCGGTATGAATTTTTGGAAATGATTTGATTGGATTTAGGTAAAGCGTCTCTGACGGCGCTATCTGATGAACCTGAATAGAGTTATTCATACAATACTGACGTAAACTTGCCAATTTTGGAAAATCTATAGGAGAGATAGAAGGCTGTTTTAGACTTCGCCGCATCCACTCTTTATCGGTTGGCTTTAGACCCGCCAGTGTTACAATCCATTGCATCCTTTGCTGAGATGAGTTTCCGTTTGTATAGTTGTGTAAAAGAAGATCTATCGCCGGTCTAGCTTGATTTGTAGCGCATAGAAACTCAATGTATGGCCCCATTACCGTATCATCCTCAGGAGCTAAGACGTAAGCCTTATTGTAAAGAGCTTGCGCTAAATGATAGCTCTTGGAGTCGAAAAGCGATTTGGCCACTTTACACAGTTCTGCTGGTGTTATTCCAGGTGTTTGTAAATAGGTTCTTACATCATTTTCATTTTTTAATATCAATATTCTTATTCCTAAAAGGCACCAATTTCCATATACTCTTAAACAAACTATAAACGAAAGTTACCTATTAAGTATACAATCTGTGATTGTCAAATTTCTCACAGACTACTGTTTATTCTTAATGGTTGTGTATCATTTACTTTATGCGTTGCAAATAACGTACCCATTGGCACGATTAGAAAATTATAAAAAGGTCTTATCGAGCAACTAAGTGTGCAACAAAGTGAGCAACTATGCCTAATACTAACAAAGCTACCTATATTTTTGGGAATACCGAATATACACCTATCCTGTGTCGACTATTTGACGTAGACGGTATAGTTGACGATTTTAGCGACGCAGAATCATTCTACGGAGTACCACGACTAAAATTAAGCGACATCCCTTTCGATTGTCTAATTATTAATACCGTTAACAATTCTCGCGCTTATCAAGTTCAAGTATTGTTAGTTGAAGCTGGATTTTCCGATATTCGGTTTATTGGCGATGTTATCAACGCCTTCCCCGAAAGTTTTAATGGAACTCTTTTGAAAACCGCCCAAGATGGTATGAAAGCCGATTATTCGAAACTCATTAAGTTGTGCGAGCTGTTGGAAGACAATATTTCAAGAATTGAATTTAAAGCAATTCTTGATTTTAGATTAACTCTCAAAATCGAGCATTTATCGTCCTTTAAAGTCAAAATTGACGAGCAATACTTTGAGCCCTTTGTCACTGAAATAGACTTCGAAAATCTTATTGACGGCGGCGCATATGATGGCGCCGACAGTAAACGCTTTACCCTATTATTTCCAAAATACAATGAAGTCTTCCTGCTGGAGCCTAGCGACGCCAATATTCTAAAGGTAAAGAGAACGCTGGCGGATTTAAGAGACGTAACTATTATCCCAGCCTGTTTAGGTGAATCAGAAGGAACCGTCCAATTTAGCGGTGAAGGAACTGCGGCAAAGATTGTTGATACTGGTGGACAAACCGTATTGATTAAGACGATTGATAGTTTCTATAGCCAACGAAAGACTCTAGTAAAACTTGATATAGAGGGTGCAGAAATGAGTGCGCTTAGAGGCGCGCCTCGTTCATTAGTAGACGAAAACTACGGGTTTGCAATATCTGCGTACCACTTAGCAGATGACTTGCTAAATATTCTTGAAATCCTTCGTGATAGCTGCAAAAGTAGGAAGTTGTATTTTCGCCACTATTCGGGAGGATTGTGCGAATCTGTTTTGTTCGCGCTATAAGCTAATTTTTTTGCGAGCAATTCGCTTAACCCACCAACACTTCTAAACATGTCGCTCGCGATATCAGTGTCTGATAATTCAATATTATACTCCTGTTCGATTTGAAGAATGAATTTCATCAGTCCGAGCGAGTCTACGTGACCGGTATCGATAAATCGATAATCCACTATATTTTCACAGGCCGGAATACCCTGTTTCTTTTCAAGTAACTCAACAATAAAACTCGTAATTTTCTTCTGCATAATCCTAGACGGCAAAATGTTGCCCCTTTACTATCGATTCCGCTTAATGAAGTCTACACAAATGGCGGATGTTCAAAGAGTATTAGCTTTTCAACTAACTGACTAATTCCCAACGTTCGCTCTTGCTAGAGCGCTCTAGTGCCTCAAACAACCATAACCCCTCCTGCGCTTGAAGCGCCGAAAAGCCATAGTATGAATCACATTTTCCGGTCTCATTGAACTGACTTAAACAATCCGCCATGTCTGAATACAAGTTAGCAAATGCTTCAATAAACCCAGCGGGGTGGCCAATCTTAAACCGGTCATAACGCTTTTCATTTGCGACCAACGTTCGATTTGACCGATCAAGGGTTTGACGTCCACCATCAACCGTATTCAAGACTAACGTCTCGGGTGTCGCTTGAAACCATTCTGCGCTACCTTTTTCTCCGAATACTCTTACACGCAAACCATTACGCTGCCCAATTGCAGCTTTGCTATACCACATTTGGCAGCGTAAATTATTAGAATACCTTACCAGGCAGCCAACACTATCAATAACATCATTAAAACAACCAAAACTCGCTTGATCGCCAATAACAGAAATTGGCTTATTCCCGCTTAAAAAACAGACAATATGATGCAAATGGACTCCTAAATCTAAGGAAACCGTAGCAATACTAGAATCTTGGAGCCGCCAATCCTGCGGTATACTCTTTTCCCCTAAATGATTTTCGCGAACAAAACCTTCTTGAGGCATTTCAACCTGTATTTGTTGTAACTTTCCAAGTTTTTGAGCTTCAATCATTGCTTTCAGCTCTCTCATCATTGGGTAGCCCGAATAATTAAAGGTCACTAAAAGCAATTTATTATTTCGTCGAGCGGCCGCCAACATTTTTTCCGCATCCGCGCTGGAGCTAGCGATGGCTTTCTCGCAAATCACTGAATACCCAGAGTCTAACGCAGCAATTACGTGCTCGCAGTGCTGAGGGGTAGGCGTTAGAATCACCACAGCATCGATATTTCCACGCTCATTTTGGTATAACATCTCCGCCGTAGAATACACTCTATCCTGCGGTATTTGCCATTGTTTCGCGGTTTCAAGATTTGCCTCTCTGGAACGGCTAAAACACGCGGCAACAATATCCCAGCGGTCGTCCATTTGACAGGCAATCTTGTGGGTATTGCCAATCGCTGATTCAACCGAACCGCCGACAAACGCAACTCTCAGTGGAGCGTTCTTACTAGCTGACTGTATTTTAATCATTCACTCATTCTTTCTATTTGTCGATTTCTGGAAAGTTTATTTTCCTCAATCTTCGAAATCTGTCGGATGACATTTCTTTTGACTATTTTTCCCATTCCATTGGTGGACAAATAATCAACAAAAAAATACTTAAGTGGTTGTTGATAGTCCGCTAAACCAACAGCTGTTAGTTTTTGTAGTTCCCGTCGATTGATTTTCTTTTCGCCTCGGCAAACAATCGCTGCAGCAACACACTCTCCCAGTTGCTCGTGAGGGAAAGCAACCACAGCGACATCTTCTACATCAGGATGAGTTGACAAAACCTTCTCAATATCCTTTGGGTAAACATTAACACCACCGGTAATAATGATATCTTTCTTTCGTCCTAAGAAATACAGGTAGCCGTCGGAATCTAGCTTTCCGATATCTCCAGTCCTAAAAAAATCGTTCCAATAAGCGGCAGTCGTCTGAGAACCCTGTCGAAAATACTCGTTAAAACCTAACGATGTGCTACAAATAATTTCACCGACCTCTCCTCGTCCTGCGATGCCACCACTGTCATCCAAAATTTGAATTTCAACGCCAGGCGCAGCCTTTCCTACTGAACCGGTTTTATTTCTTTCTTTTTGAGCATTCAAACTTGAAACGATCGAAACTTCAGACGTTCCGTAGCATTCATGAAAGTCACAATTTAGAAGTTTAATTGCCGCCGATTTCGATTTTGAGTCTAGTAGCTCCGAGGACGAAACAAGACAACGAAGTGAATCGACTCGATAGCCGTATTTTTCCATCATTAATACTACTTGCTTCAATTGTGATGAAACCGAAATGGTGAAACTCACCTTGTATTTTTCTATCTGTTGCAACCATTTTTTGCAACTAAAACCATTCATTAATATCAATGTACTTCCGAGCGTTAACGCTACTATTGCAAGGCGTTCAGCTAGCGAATGATATAAAGGCGTTGCCGCCAATATAACGTCTCTATTGGTAACCTCGTATAACGCCTGCGCAGCATTAGCACGCTCCAATTTAGTTTTTTGACTCAACACTATTGGCTTAGGTTCACTGGTTGAGCCTGACGTCATAGTAATAACAAAGGGAGCATCTGGCTCAACTTGAGGGTATTTAAACGTCGCATCTGTATTTTTTAGCAGTGAATTAAAGCTAACACATCCCTCTTTGTCGCCACCAACACTAATCCACAATGAAGTATCATTCGAGTTTAACTTTTCTTCAAAAACGTCAATACAAGGTTTAACATCAGAAACAATGCCATGCCAGACAATTTTATGTTTGATCCTACATTGCTCAAACATTACTGCCAATTTATCCGCCGGTATACTTAGATTATTAGGTATTATGACGAGTCCTAATGCAGAAGCCGCTAACAGTATAATAATAAATTCTGCAGAGTTAGGGAGTAAAACAGCTACGTGGTCATTGCCCCTAAAACCCATTAAAGTCAAATTACTACAAAGTTGCTCTACAACATCATACAGTTCTTGGTAGGAATACTCGTTTTCATCCACCACTAACGCTTTTCTCGCGGGATTTGATTTTACTTGCTCTGTAAATCTGAGAAATACTGTTTGCATAGCTATACTGGCGCGCCTTAAATAAGGATTCTAAAATTAAACGAGACTAAAAGTCGAAGTAATACGCAATTTCGCTCAATTACCATTACATTTTGGAAAAAGTCATAAATTGTTCACTGTTCATTCTAAACTTCTCACCACCTGAAGAAACATAGACTTCGTCTCTTTCGGTATTTTTTCCAACGAAAGTATTCGCACCAATAAGATTACAATTTCCTATCGTTAGACGTTGGCCGACCGAGCTGTTCACTCCTAAAAAGCTATTCGCTTTTATTGTTGTTTCGCCAGCGATAGATACGCCTGCGTTAATCCAACAATTATCTTCAATGATGCAATCATGGCCAATATTTGTATTGCTGCTTATAAAAACACTATCGCCTATTTGACTGAACGGGTGAATCGATGCATGTTCTAGAATTATAGAATTTTCCCCTATCGTTACTTCGGGGTGTAAAACTACGCTAGGGTGACAGTAACTGATAAAAGTATAACCTTTTACTTTGGCTTGCTGATATCTGTCAGCGCGAAGTCGATTCATTTTCAGATAACCGACGGCGGTAATCATTTGACTCTCCGAAGGAGAAAATTCTGCCTCAACATCTTCAAACGCAACAACCGGCAAATTCAACAGGGTAGTTTCTTTGATACAAGCTCGGTCGACCGTAAATGCAACAATATTGTATTCAGGCCTTAAGAAGCAATAAACCATTTTAGCCATGCTTCCGTTGCCATAAATTATCAGTTTTTTTGAGTTCATGAGAGGTTCTTATAAATTCGCACAAATAAGGTAAATATTCGGCTTTATGTGACGATTCAATCAGCTAATATAGAAATACTACTATATGAGGCACAAAGGTTGCAGAATTATTATACCTCTAGTCACGCTTAACTAACTAAAGAACATAGCAATTTTGGTTCCAAGAGCAGGCGAAACAGTTGATATTGATCCGCATCTTGCTATGCTCTGAGTTACATCAAAATTTTTTCAATCCTATTGGACGCCCGATTTGACTAATGACAAAAATATTCCAGTTCTTAAACCATTGCTTCCTACGAGCGGCCAATTGTTACCGTTTTTAGAAGAAATCGATAACAATCAGTGGTATACCAACTTCGGGCCTCTTTATCAAAAATTTCTACAGCAGTTGAACAAACAGTTTCCACAATCCACAATTGCCCTTACCAGTAGTGGGACAAGTGCCCTAGAATTAGCATTACAAGCTTTAAATCTAAAGCGGGGGTCAACCGTCCTGCTACCCGCCTTGACCTTCCCTGCAACCGTTATTGCGGTAATTAAGGCCGGTCTTCGTCCAGTTATCTCAGATATCGATCCGGAAACCTGGCAACTGACTCCAACAATTGCCACCGAGCTGATCAGTTACCACAAAATTGACGCCATAATGCCAGTCGCAACGTTTGGCGTTCCGGTTGACGAGGCAGAATGGGATATTTTTTGCGAAAAGTCTAACCTCCCCGTCGTTATCGATGCAGCAGGAGCGTTCGGAAACCAAAGAGTCGGTAAATTTTGTCACACCGTATTCAGCCTGCATGCGACCAAGGCTTTTTCTGCCGGTGAAGGTGGCATGGTCGTCAGCGCAAACGCTCAATTTGGAAATTGTATTATTAGGGCTAGCAACTTTGGTATTAACGCTAATGGACTTGTTGACGGTTTAACATTAGGCACTAATGCAAAACTGAGTGAATTTCACGCTGCAGTTGGCCTCGCCTCTCTTCAACTATGGCCTTCACAAATGCAACAACGTTTGGAACTACTCACTCAATATCAAACTCAAATAGAAAACTGTAATCTAGATATTGAACTTCAATCAGGAATATCAAAACAATGTCTCAGCTTGTTGAATTTCAAATTTCCTGCGGAAGTCGATGTTGAAGTACTTTCAAAACGGTTAAATCAGTTAGGCATAGAAACACGGCGGTGGTATTACCCACTCATTCCAAATCATCCTAATTTCTCTGGTACGAAGGTTCTTGGTGATTTGAATATCGCAAACAATGTTTCAAAAACATTACTCGGAGTGCCGTTTCACTTAGGATTAGAGCGCCGTGACGTAACAACCGTTTGCGAAACGATTAGAGACCAAATAAAACTATTTTGACTCTCATCATAGTTGAAAATAAAACTATTATTTTTTTCTTAAAAACAAGGTGTCGCTCGCGGTAAAAGCGATATCAAACTCCCCTTTCTCCAGAAATTCATCGCCAGCTATTTTGGGACCGTCGCCAAACGCCCATACATAATCGTCAAGCAAAATCCATCCTCCGCTGATGACCCAAGAGGACCAACATTCAATGTCTTGTTTTACAAATTCGTATCCGTGATTTCCGTCAATATGCAGTAGCGAAATATGTCCCACTAATGGAATTTTTCCCAATTGTTCGCAGTCTAGCGCTTTCTTATAAGCAGCCTTTTCATAAGTGGCAACCGCGGATGAGGATATATCTCGGAGATAGCCGGTGTTTTTTAACATAGAGACGCTAGCAACGAAGCCGTTAAATATTTTGTCATCAAAATCACTGTTTTTAATCGACGGTTCTTTATTTTTGTCTTCTAGCTCCCTATCCAAAATTGATCGGTTATTTAAGATTGCCGCTTTTTCGCCCTGAGATTCGATTTTTTGTTTGTTCCATGGATCAACACAAACAAGACTCCCTACCGAATGCTCCTGAGCTAACCAACCAAGAGCAAATGCCGAACGCCCAAAATAACTTCCAATTTCAACCAAATCTCCGTCCGGTACTACCCTCATAATATGGGTTAACATGCTAAGCTTGTTGTCGTCACACTGGCCTGGCACTTGCACAAATTGCTTGTGGAGCCCGGCGCATTTTCCAATCGATAATCTGTTGCTTACCGAACAATTTGTGCCTAAGTCCAAGTATTCCACAATTTCTTCTGATAGTAGTTTTCGCGCCCACTTAAAACTTGGCTCAAACTCATTCCAATCTGCAGTAAAAGGGTTAGGCTCGCAGAGTACGAATGAAAATTCTTTGCTCGAGTCGTCAAGCAACTCCTTTAGATATAACCACACACCTATATGAGGAGCGTACACATGACTGATTGCATACGTTTCCAATACCCTTCGAAAGCTCGACTCAAAAACAGCTTCGGTAATAAACGGCAAAGTAACAAAATTATCCACTGAATAGTCAGCAGCGTTTTTCATTGCAGAGCTAGCCCCTAATACGTTAGCACCTAGTGCCTTCGCGGTTTGAATAAACCCGCGACAAACTTCTGGGTCCAACGGAAAAACTAGAACTTGAGTATCATTCAGTTTCATTGAGCACACTTTCACTCCGTTCGTTTATGCATTTGCTAGCGGCTGGAACGGTACTTCTGTTACTTGAGAATCAGAACTTGTTATTGACGGCGCGTTCTTGTAAGCCCAAAATATAGTCTCCCCTGTAACTCCGACTCCCTTATTATCAGCTATAGCATCCTCCCTTCTACTATAAACGACAGAACCAAGGTCTATCGCCTTAAGCTCCTTCGAAATAGAATTTCTGTAGTCTTTATCATCCACCAATCGAGCAGCTTTTTGCACTAACTGTTCAAAATCATCAGCCGCTAAACTTTCTTCTAGTTGCGGACAATAGCGGCGAATCGAAGCGGTATCTACGTGATTAAAAGTTTCCGGCCCGTCAAGAGTCAAAAATGGGATTCCTAATGCAATACAATCAACCGTTGTATTAGCGCCGCCAAATGGAAAAGTTCCAATTCGAATATCACAATTAGACATAACTGCCATGTAGGCAACATAATCCATATAGGGGTGAACTTTTGACCCTGGCAATTGAGATACAAGTGATAGCTCTATGTAATCTAACAACACACCTTTCGCTGAAGGAAAAAAATGGAATTCGATTGATGTCTGACATGTCTCAATCAGCGAACGACAAAATTCGATTAGTAATAGGTTAATTTTCATATACTTGGAAACGATCGCAACCCTTACAATCCCATCCTCTTCTGATAATTTAAGGTCATATGAACCTAGTTCACTCGGATGAGGGTTGAACGGTGGATAGCCATCAGCAACGACCATTTTTTCGGTAAAACAGAGAGGATCGGAAACTCCGTCTTTTTCCATCAAGACAAAATCAATTTCCTTTGAACAGCTGGTCGCAGGGTGTCCCATTGTAAAGCACTGAACGGGCGCCAGTCGCAAGTTCGCCATGATAATGGTCCAAGTACTCATCCCCAAGCTTGGGTAATAAATCATATCAAAATCACTATCTCGAATTTGCTCGGCGATATTTTGCATACTAAATTTGCCATAATCGATGTACTGGACTCGGTCCGCTAGCATCGCAACTTGAGCATCAATACTGTCTTGCGTCGCGACAAAAGTTACGTCAAAATAATCCTTTAATGACGCTAATAGCGGGCCATAACAACGATACATGGCGTGATCGTGTCGGCAAACTTCGATCAATACTGCTAATTTTGGCCGCTCCTGCTCCGAGTGTCTGCGGCTGGAGGGTTTTACGTCACTGAATAAACCACTGATGATGCTATTGATACCCATTTTTGCTAAATGCCGATGTTCGTCTACGGCGTAGCTGCAAAACATCCAGGGTTTGTGAATTCCGCCAACAAACTGGTCATATAGCGTCGCCCCTTCACTTAGAGCATTGAAATTTTGTAAGATGGTACTTCTATTTTGCTCTTGGTGTTGATTAACGGTACAACTATCCCCCGCCATAGACAAAGTAATTGGTAGTGATAATGTCGTATCCGTTAACAGTACTTGATAAACTTCTACAGGACTGTTCAGTGACACATGCAAATACAAACGTTTCAACATCTGTTCTTGTGACGAAAATTGGGTGGAGCTCACTAGGTCAAGTACGTAATTACCGTCTTTTACGTAGGACAACTCATAAATTTTACTTAACCAGTCATGAAAACGACTGACATAAAAATACACATCGTCCGTTATCTCCCAGTTAGGAGAGCTAAAAAGAGCGCAACAAGCGGCGGCAAGACGAGTTGCCCAACGACGCTTTCTCCCCATATACTCTTCGCTAGACTCGCCATCTCTGGCGACTAAGGTAAAGGTATTAAAGGTTCGCAAAAGCCTCAACAAATAGTTGACCGCTTTAATGTAATGACCGCCATAAACCAACTGTTCGAAGTTTTCAAGAACAAACTCAGTAGAACTACTGATTTCTAAACTGACCTTTTTCTTTGCCAACAGTTTTTTCCCCAACAGTTTTTTTGATGCTTTCGCTCCATAACTCTTGTTACGCTTTTTCTTCTTATTACTCATTAGTTATCTACTTTTATAATTTTGTTTAAGATACTTAAGTCGCTACAGTAATCAAACCAGAAACACCGCTACAATTCAATAACTAATAGAAACCTATTATTTTTGCCCAGCAAGCAGCTGTTTTGATAAGTTTCAGTTACCTATCTTGCAGTTTGTGAACCCGCGCATAACCAATTAATTAATTGTCAGCAAATAGTGAGCCATGCTGAAAAGCCGTTTTTTAGACATTTGCGGCAATTTATTTCCTACTTTTATTAAAGTCGGCATTTTGAGCGTCGATAACCTTGTTGAACGGGGCATCTCAATCCTTTTCACCTTTGCTGATATCTCTCAAATTGATGCAAAGGCAAATCACCATTCTCAGACGGTTGATTTTTAACCGAAAGATCTATTCTCAGTTTTTCTTTCCCAAAAATATTTTTATTAATAATTTATGCCCATCTCGTTTTACGATCCTCAAATCGTGCTGTCGATGGACATTTCTTAAGGAGTAAATAATATGGGAAACGTTATATCGACGAACGTAGCGTCAATCAACGCCCAAAGAAACCTATTTGGTACCAACAACGGTCTTAGCACCACTTTTCAACGACTTTCGTCTGGTTTTAGAATTAACAGTGCAAAAGATGATGCATCTGGCTTATTCATTTCTAACCAGCTTACCTCGCAGATTAACGGGCTAACAATTGCTGCCCGAAATGCCAATGACGCTATTTCGGTAGCTCAAACCGCCGAAGGTGGGATGCAGGAGATCACTAACCTACTGCAGCGAATGCGTGATATCTCCGTTCAAGCAGCCAGTGGAATTACAGCAGACAGTGGAAACGAGAAAAACGCTCTCAACGCTGAATTCCAGCAACTTTCCGCTGAAATTACGAGAATAGCAACCCAAACTTCATTCGGTTCAACTTTTCTCTTAGATGGTTCTGTCGCTACCATGGATATTCAAGTTGGTATAAATTCTGGTGATCAAGTAACGATGACTTTAATTGACATTACCGGATTAACCGCCCTCGCAGGTAACATCAGTACGGTCGCCGGTGCGGGCAACGCACTGACTGCAATTGATGCTGATATAGTCACTGTAGATAATGGTCGTGCTAGTTTAGGTGCTGTACAAAACCGATTTACTTCAACCATTTCAAACCTACAGAATGTTGTAGAAAATACCTCTAGCTCACGATCGCGTATCCGAGATACGGATTTTGCGTTAGAAACCTCCAACTTATCCAAATTCCAGGTGTTGCAGCAAGCGGGTCTCAACATTTTAGGACAGGCAAACGCCAGTTCTCAAAATGTCCTTTCACTGCTTCAAGGATAGAGTAATGACCGCCGAAAACGCCCCTTCCGTACGACAACTTTAGGTGCAACAACTTAAACCGAAATTATTTTCGGTTTAAGTTTTCCTTTAATATCAATAGGATAGGCTTAACACGCCTATTTTTATGATTTTATTTACCAACAAAAGTAAAGTCCGAATTTTAAGGGCCGATATCTATATGTGAACGCAAATTGTTCTCAGCAATCTGCAATCAAAAAGAGTTATTGTTTCTCAGGCGATGATTTTTCAAGATAAGGACAGTTTTTAGCTTTTAAACTAAAAATATCCATTTCAAGAATCACTTCTTCGGAAACACTAATTCAGATCGATGAAAGTGTTTCTCAGACAATTTCATCAATCAATTTTAACAAAACGGTCATACAGACCAACGTGGATGAATTTTAGATTTCTCAGATCTAATATTGATCTTAATTTTTAAGCACTTTGTAATTTCTCGTTGGAGAAAGGTCTCAGCCTTTTGAAAACATGTAGAAATATCAAAGGTTTAGGAGATTTATCATGGGTAATGTAATACAAACTAACGTTGCATCGTTAGGTGCACAAAAAAGTCTATTTAAAGCTAACACGGGTCTAGCCACCACATTCTCTCGTTTATCATCTGGCTTTCGTATTAACAGCGCGAAAGACGATGCATCTGGTCTAGTAATTTCCAACGCACTAACAAAAGAAGCGAACGGCTCTAAAGTAGCCCTAAGAAACGCAAACGATGGTATTTCATTTGCTCAAATCGCTGACGGCGCATTGAATGAGGTCACCAATATATTGTTGCGAATGCGAGATTTATCTCTATCAGCAACAAGTGGTCAGACTCCAACAGAAGGTGTCACGGCTCTAAATGCTGAATATGCTGCGCTTACAGCGGAAATTACTCGAATCGGCGCTGATACTACGTTCGGTGGAACCACCGTATTTGGTGGAACAGCTGCGGTTGTTGTTGATTCTGCTGGTTCTAGTACGATTTCAGTTGCGCCTTCTGCGATTGCTGCGGTGGGTGGTACGGCGGATAATGGTGGTTTGGCTGCTGTTGATGCTGCGATAGCGTTAATTGACGCGGATCGTGGTGCGATTGGTGCAGCGGCAAGTCGATTAACATTTGCCGCAAATAATCTAGGTTCTCAAATTGAAAACTCATCAGCTGCGGCGTCTCGTATCAGAGATACAGATTTCGCGGAGGAAACGTCGAATTTGGCGAAATTCCAGGTGTTGCAGCAGGCCGGTTTCTCCGTATTAGCGCAAGCTAACGCTGGAAGCCAGTCGATATTGTCACTGCTTCAATAATAGAGAGCACTTAATGAAATTGTTTTTTAAATTCATTAAGTTAATAGTAAGAGTAGGTTCTAGAACCTACTCTTACTGCGATTATAAAGGGTGATGGCCATGACGATTTATTCATTGTCAAAAAACTTTCAGGAGATTTCTAATCTTGATGGCGGTAAACCTTTGCCGAGTGAATCGACAACAAGCAGCAACTCAGCAACAAAACTAGAGTCACTAGGTAGTAACACTGTAAATAAGGTAAGCGCAGAGTCAACCACTACGTCAGTCAGTGACAACTCGGTCAAGGAACCTCTGCCTAAGGAATCTGTCGATATAGAAGAGCTAGCGAGTGATATAGAGCCATTGAATCAAAATATCCAGCGGCAACTTCGTTTTCAAGTTGACAGTTCAACGGGTGGGACTGTAATTACCGTTATTGACAAACAAAATGATGAGACAATACGACAAATTCCTTCTGAGGAATTATTGGTTTTCTCGAAGCGCGTTAAAGACGTCAATGAAACTATAGACTCAGCAATAGGATTGCTTTTCAAAAGTGACGCCTAGAATTGATGGCCTAGGCGCACATTGAATTCTATTGTCTGTTTTAAATGGTAGCGGTTTCAAACGCCGCTACTTTCTTATTTCTACTACTTTCTTATTTCTACTCAGTCATAATTGTCCATTAGCTATACTTTTCGACATATTGTATGTCTTTATAAAACATTTCTATTCTGGCTTGTTTATTGCTTATTTTATAGGATTACGTGATACAACTTTGGTATTTCATTGCTTTGTCGAAGGTGAAAAGCATGTTTAATATAACAAGTTATATCTCTGCTAAAATAGGCCAAATTTTTACATAATATTTTAAAGATGGTGATTTTGACGCCGATAACAGTACTACGTTGCTCATTTTGGTTCGTTTTTTAAACAGAACTCTCAAAAACAGCCAAATTCAAACCACCGAACAAAGGTTAAGCGTATGGGGTTAGTTACACAAGCAGGAATAGGGTCGGGAATAGATGCGGAGGCAATTATTGATGCCCTACTCAACGCCGAAAGGTCCCCTAGAGAATCTTCGTTTACGCGGATTGAAATTCAAAGCAATGCCACAATAAGCGGGATTGGTACGCTCAAGTCTTCACTGTCGCAATTACAAGATTCAATAGAAAATTTAACTTCCGAAAACTTTAATGCGCGTTCAGCAGCTTCTTCGGATGACACTCAGCTTACCGCTACCGCAAATAGCAATTCATCGGTTGGAAACTTTGACGTTACCATTGTTCAAACTGCCAGTATTACAGAATTAAGTTCGGGTACCATTGTTGGTGACTCTAATACTGTGCTCGGTGATGGAAACCTAACCATTGAGAACGCCAATTTAGACAGTTTCTCAATAGCGGTAGGCGCTACAGACACCTTGGCAGATATCGTTTATGCAATAAACAATTCGGTTGATAATATTGGTGTAACCGCAACCTTAGTGAACGGTGATTCCGGAACAAAAATCATATACCGGGGAACGGATACTGGCGCCCTCAATGATTTTACCGTAACAAATGATAACGCTAATTTGGCTCAAATATCCGATGGTAATGGCGGCTTATTAAACGTCGATGATACTGCAGATGATGCTGAATTAACCATTGCAGGTCTGTCCGTAACCAGTGGTACCAATAAGTTCACCGAGCCAGTACTCGGCGTTGATATTACGCTCGACCCAGATGCCGTTGCTGGCGTGGTTAACGTAACCGTCAACAAAGAACCGCAAACGGTAAAAGATAATATTCAACAATTTGTTGATGATTACAACAGCTACATTACAACGGCCAATAAGCTAGGCAATGCAACCATTGGCTCACAGGGAGAGTTAGTCGGTGATTCTAACCTAAGAATCGTCACCCGGCAGATCAATAGCGTCGTTTCAACCGTAGTAGCCTCTTCTCCTACCGGTTTTGATACATTATCCCAAGTTGGAATAACGACTGAACGAGATGGCACCCTATCAATCGATAGCGCGGTTCTGGATGCAAGTTTAGATGCTAATTTTGATGCCGTTGGAAATCTATTTTATGCCGCCGACGGAATCGGCACAATCTTAGAAGATGCTATAGACCCCTATACGGAATTTTCTGGTATTCTGGATAAGCGAACAGATTCTATGCAAATTATTCTCGATAGGGTTGAGGAAGATCGACTTAGACTGGATGTAAGAATCGACTCATTAGAAATGTCTCTTCGTTCTAAGTTTGCAGCAATGGATACTTTAGTTTCTCGTTTTAATTTCACTGGTCGATTTTTGGAGCAACAATTTGCTTCATTATCAGGAAACAATGACAAATAACTCTCTTACAGCTATAAAAAGGATTCTTAAATGAGCATGAATAGCCTTAAGCAATACCAAAACACCAGTACTCAAACAGGGGTCGTGGAAGCAAGTCCACACCGTTTGATTCAAATGTTATTTGAAGGTGCTCTAGACAAAATCTCGATTGCAAAAGGTTGTCTGCTTCGAAAAGACATAGAAAAAAAAGGAGCGAATATTACTTGGGCAATCAAGATTATCGGCGGCTTACAAAGCTCACTTAATATGGAAGCTGGCGGAGAGCTAGCTAACAACCTTGATAATCTATACGAATACATGTGTTTTAAGCTGGTTGAGGCGAACGCCGAAAACTCTGTTGAAAAACTTGATGAGGTAAGTAAGTTATTGTCCAATATTAAGGAAGGATGGGACGGTATAGAGAGCGAGGTTAAGGCAATGTCGGCTCCTCAAAGAGCAAGTACGGCTTAGTTTCCAAAAAGGTAGTAATACATATGAAATTCTCATCCAAAGCTCAGAGAGATATGATACTGGCGGAAACTCAAGCTTATTCTGAACTCATAGCCAATAAAGATTGGTCTTTACTAGAGCAATACGTTAAACAAAGACAAGTAAGATTAGAGGAATTATTTTCAACTCCAATACCTGACGAAGAAAAACCAGCGTTATTGGACTTTGTCTCAGAAATACAATCATTGGATGAAAAGCATAAAGAGTTAATCGCTAAAACGAAAATTTCTCTCGCCAAAGAAACAACCAACCTAAAGAGTGGGTACCAAGCAATTCAAGCCTATTCTGACGTCCATGAGCAATAACCCTTCTTCGCTCTCGTTTATACAAGCGGGCAAAACGGATCTTGACTACATTACCGAAAAAACATTAGCACTTCATCATTTTGAGACTGATGGAGGAGAAAATATACTATCGGTCACTGATAATTTTGAAAAGAATATAAAGCAATGGCTCTCGCTTGAGTTAGAGCAAACATCAAGTCTTATTTTCATCATAACCTTAGAGCAAAAACCAATTGGCTTCGCTTTTTTAAAAGTCATTCCCTCAAACAATAATTTTACCCAATACCATTCCCATGGTTTGATTCAATCCGTCTGGATAGATGAACAGTACCAAAAAAAGAATTATGGAACGCAAACGGTTTCCCTTATTGAATCAATTTTTAACGAACAAAACATCCCGTACTACGAGGTGAATTATGCACGCGCTAATACCAGTGCAAAAGCGTTTTGGGAAGCCTGTGGGATGATTGAGACATCAGCGACAGCTAGAAAATTCCTCGGTAGTTAAGGTCTTAGCTAGCAAAAAGTTCCGCTTAAGTATTAGTATCCAAAGTTTATCCACGTTTACACTCCTTTTTTACATACTAACCAACTGCGAATGTAAATAGTCTATTAAACCATTAGAATATATTGAATTGAGTAATATCGTTTTGGAATTTAAAAAGGCGTAAATAAACGGCTAAGGCTTCAATGCCTATTCAGTTATACAGAATGACCGAAATAGATCGAATAACTGAGTTATATCGAGTAACTAAACTTTATCGAATGAAGTTAAATAAATTAAGATCTTGAACTCTGATAAAACTTGCCTGTGCAGCCTCCAATACAACTAACTGCTGAGAAAAACGAGTCGATGCCTCAACGACATCTAAGTCTTGTATATCTGAAAGCGCTGTTCGGCTAGTAACTAATGCAGAAAGGTTAGTTTCCATTTCAGACTCAATAGCATTTAGTCGACCACCAAGTTTACTGCGACTCACATTGATTTGCTGAAAGTTACGATCAATTGAGCTTTGGCTGGAGTCTAGAACATTATCAAACTGCGCACGACCAACATCAGTATCTACATACCCATCGATTGCGTCAATAATATCTTGAATATTTGAGAATAGGTCACGATTAGTACTGGGTTCAACACCAAAAGAATCACCCGCTTGCGGCGTTCCTCGAATTTCAAGTTGAACCCCATTAAAATTAATACTTGCTCCATTTTGAAAGGTTGTTGGCCCTGCAACGACAGTTCCGCTTGTTCGACCGGTAGCTGTATATTCAAGCACACCCGCATTCAACGCAAAGGTAATATCATAAGGCTCCGCTAAAAAACTAGGCGGGGCCGAATAGTCGCCAGTACTAATAACACCAGTTCCAGTGTTAGCGTTGTTCGCATTCGTTGAGAACTTGCCATTACCATCTTTAACATTTTGGAAAACATCAAAACCGGCATCAGATACTGAAACTACGACCCCACTGCTCACTCTTAATTTACGTTCACTTTGGTCGCCTTGGTAAGAAATGACTCCAAGACTGTCTTGAGTAAATGGCTGAGTTTTTACTTGGCTTCCACTAAACAAATAATCACCATTAGCATTCTGAGTATTCGCTAACCCCAGAAGTTCCGCAAGACGCTCTTTAAGCTCAGCGCCGACCGCGTCGATTTCATCTGGCCCCCTGACACCATTCCCTAGTGATACCATTAGCTCTTTTACTCTAAACAGAATATTGGTTGTACTTGCGTAAACTCCCTCAACAAGGTTATTACTGGCTTCGGCAAAATCTGCATTTCGATTATACTGTTCGGTTTGAGATATTTCCGCTTGAAGAAAGCTTATTGATGTAGCGGCAACAGGATCATCCGAGGGTTTTAAAACCCGCTTCTGTGTCGCGAGTTGCAATTGTGTTTTGGTTACGTCAGCTTGCCGAAGAAGCATCTCCCGTACGCCAGCGTTGGTAATCTGTGCGCTTGAAATTCTCATTGGTTTGAAATTCTCATAACAGTATCTCTTTTACTCGGTGTAAGCTTCATCTTCATGGCTTAACTTCATATCTAACTTCATATCTAACTTCATATCTAGCTTCATTGAGTCAGTTATCTAACTGAATCGATAATCGTTTGAAACAGAGTGCGCGCAATATTAATAACTTGCGCCGAAGCCTCATAAGCCTGCTGAAACTTAATTAAGTTTGCCGCCTCCTCGTCAAGGTTTACACCTGAAAGTGACTCCCGTCGTTCTTTAGTTTGGAAAAGAATACTCTCTGCGGCATCTCTGCGAATACTAGTTGACTGAGTATTAACACCTATTTGACTTATTAGACGGCCAAAACCTTGTTGGAAGTTAGAATTTCCATTGTCTAATAGACCTTGTTGTTGAAGTTCCGAAAAAAGCGTTACGTTTCCATTATCTCCAATACCATTAGTATTAAAGTTTACGTCAAAAGTGTCACTTGGTTGAGGATCACCGTTGAAGGTAATATCGTAGCCATAAGCATTAAAGGGTGCACCTGCAAGTGCTAGCATATCGTTATCCTGATTGGCCACATAGCCTGAAATACCACCCGCTAATAAAACAGGAGAACCAGAACTCATGTCGTAAATAGAAAACTCCCCTGCAACACCTGGTGGCGCGTCAAACTCAATTCTTAATGGCGGGCTAAGGTCACCTGGAGTTGTTGTAAATTGAGCAGTGGTTGTGTCAGTTACACTAACACCCGTTACTGAGCCAGAGCCAATATTAGCTGCGCCTTGTTCAACCCTAACAGGTGATGCTGCGGCTATTTCTTCAGCCGTTGAAACGGCTAACGAAATATCTCGACCAAAATTTCGTACCGGCCGAATTTCAAACGAGTCTCCCGCTACCGAAGCACCTGACAAAAAGTTTATGCTAATTCCGGCCGCTGTCACTTGAACGGTATCCGGCAACACGCCAGGCGGCGCAAAAGTAGCAATCGTTGCGTTACTCGTTTGATCGATCAGCTGATAATTTCCACCTTGGAAAAATAGCGTATAGTTACTATCCGTTAGCAGTGAGGGATCATCTATATTGATACTTAATGCAGCATTTCCCCCATTATTTGTATCGTTAGAAACCCGTCTTAAGCTGATATCTGAATCATTGATATCCGTGAAAAAACTGCTGCCAAGCTCATTATTTAAATTCATGCCAAGTTGACTTTGCTGATTAAAAGAATCAGCTATAGAAATCGCTACTCGGCCCAAGGTATTAAATGCCGGTGTAATAATCTCATCAACAACCGTAATTAATCCACCGAGTTCCCCACCGCTGATGTTTTCAGTAACATCAATAGAGGAGCTACCTGATTCAAAAAATAGGCTCATTCCTTTCGGGTTTTGTGTATCAACTCTAGCTACCAGATCATTGCTAAGCGAGCCAACCACTAAAGATTGGCCACTTCCGATAAACACATTGATCGCTCCGTCTGTTTGCTCAGAAGTTTTAACGGCTACTAACTCGCTTAATCGCGTTATCGCTAAATCTCTTTTATCTAATAAATCGGGTGGTGGGTTGCCCCCCGCTCCAGCTATTTGATTATTTAACGAAGCGATCGATTCTCCTAAGCTGGTAATTTCTTTGGCAATACTGTCTATATTACCGTTAATCTGAGTCGTCTGAGCTTCTAATTGAGCGTGAATGGTCCCAAACCGAGTTACTAAACCATTTGCTTGATCAATCAACACTTGTCTTGCAGGAATGGAGGCAGGGTCATTTGCAACGCCTTGCAAAGCAGTAAAAAATTGCTGAATAGACTCGTTTAATCCGTTTTGGCTGTCAGCAAGTAAATTATCTACACGTCCCGCCTGGGAAAGGTAAGCCTCAAGTTTCATAAACTCGCTAGAAGCGGCTTGGATTTCGAATATATGCGTTTGCTCAAAAATTCTTTTTACGCGGCCTACATCAACACCATTACCAAAATAGTTACCACCGATAAATTCAGGGTTTCTTATGTTTTGATCAATACGCTGTCGGCTATAACCTTCCGTACCAGCGTTAGCAATATTATGAGAGGTCGTATTTAACGCTGCTTGGTTGGTCAGCAGTCCTGATATACCGATTCCAAAAATACTCGGCATGACTAACTCCTGTTATTAAATATTGGGGCGATCCGCCCAGTTATAAATTTCAACAACATACTAATGCGCTCCAAAATTTGAAACACTGCTTGGCATTTGTTTGAAAATCCTAATAATTTTTTTCGCGTAGTTAGGGTCCGTTGCGTAACCTGCAGATTGCAACTTATTGACAAACTCTTCCGCATTTTCAACCGCTTTTAGGGCTGAATTATATCTGGGATTTGTGTTCAAAAAATCCACATAATCTGAGAAACTTTTTTCGAAACTATCATACATTCTGAAAGGTTGTTTCTTTTTAACCATTTCACCTTTTTCAACCTCAACGGTATCAATGTTGACGGTATCTCCTTGCCATTGATTTGAGCTCTTAATACCAAATAAATTATGGCTGGCCTGACCATTTTCATTATGCATCACGTATTTACCCCAACCAGTCTCTAAGGCCGCTTGGGCAAGAATTATCTTTGGGTCTACACCAATTGCCGCTGCAGCCTTCTCAGCCATGGGAAGTAATTTCGAAACAAAAGCTCTAGCATCCGCAAAAAGAGATTTTTTCGCGGGTTTAACCAACGCTACAGAAGGAACAGTTTCAAGCGTACTGATTGGGTTCGTTTTATTGCCAGCTAGCAGTTCACCAGTACTAACAGAAGCTGGTTGTTGTTTCGATTCAATAGCTGGCGATTTAGGATTTGTATCATCAAGAGGCAAGCTGCTTTTATTGTTTACTACTTCGCTCTTTTGTTTCGGCATCACAAATGGAACAACTTGATTTTCCGGACCTGCCGGATTCTGTTCAGGAGAGCCTAGTAGATCACGGATCATTAAATCAGCAATTCCAAGATTGCCTTTCTGCGATAACTCTACGGACATCTGCTCATCTAACATTCCAGTGAACATTTTTTCTTGCGGGCTTCCAAACATACTGTCATCGCCGATGACTTCGCTTGCCTGTCGCATCGACTTGAGCATCATATTCATAAAAAACGCTTCAAATTCTTTGGCGGCAGCTTTTATCGCAGCGCGGCTATCCGACTGAGCTTGCTTTCTTAAGCCATCGAGAGAATGAATATCACTATAGATACTCGCATTGGCAATCTGATTTTGAGCGGAGCTCTGCATATTAAATTACCACTAAGTCTCCAGTGATTGCACCAGCAATTTTTAGCGCTTCTAGTATCGCCATTACGTCACCTGGTGCGGCACCAACGGCATTGACAGCTTCAACTAACTGCTGAAGAGTTGCCCCCGGTTTAAAATGAAACATCCTATCGTTTTCCTGTACTACGTCAATCGCGGTATCTTGAGTTTCAACTGTTTCGCCTTGAGCATTAAATGGTGCTGGTTGGCTGACCCCCTGATTTTCCTTGATTTTGATAATAAGATTACCATGGGCAATCGCAGCCTCTTTTAGGTGTATATTTTTACCAATAATGATGGTTCCGGTTCGAGAATTTACGACAATTTTCGCCTTACCTTCCGCCGGTGTAACATCAATATTTTCGATCACTGACAAATAATTGATTCGTTGCGCTTTATCTCTTGGTGCAGAAACTTGAATACTAGTTGCATCGATAGGTTTTGCGCTTTGAGAGCCCAACAACTGATTAATTTCTTTTGCTAATCTTACTGCAGTTGTAAAGTCGGGTTGGTTTAAATTGAAGGTAATAAACTCTTGTTCCATGAAATTGGAGTTAACCGTTTGTTCGACGCTCGCACCATTTGGAATGCGTCCAACGGTTGGCACATTTACGGTAATTGATGAACCATCGCCGCCCTGCACACCAAATCCGCCAACCACCAAGTTTCCTTGTGCAATTGCAAATACCTGACCATTTACCGCTTTTAATGGTGTCATCAGCAAGGTTCCGCCACGTAAACTCTTAGCTTCACCCAAACTACTCACGGTAACATCTATCATTTGCCCTTTTTTAGCAAACGCTGGTAAATTGGCATGAATTGCAACGGCCGCCGTATTCTTTATTTTTAGTTGACCTCCAGCTGGAACGTTAATCCCAAACCGGCCTAACATGGTTCTGAACGTTTGCTCCGTATACGTCGTCTTCTCCCCTGTTCCGTCGAGCCCGACGACAAGACCATATCCTATCAGTTGATTTTCTCTGACACCTTGAATGCTAGTGAGGTCTTTAATTCGCTCAGCAAAAACCGATACGCTGGGCAATAGTAAAATTATCCAGATTAAAATAAATTTTGATGACAAAATCTTCATGTATCTACCTTTCGAAAAATTACGGTTGCCAACTAATACAAATAACAACTAACAGCTAAAGAGGCCACCAGCCTGAATTAAAGAAGCGACTCAACCAGCCTTCTTCATTTGCTTCAGCCAACGGTCCCGTTCCGCCATAGTAAATTCTGGCGTTGGCTACTTTTGTTGAGGTTACTTGGTTATCTTTGTCAATATCTTCAGGACGTATCATGCCAGAAACACGAATAAACTCATTTCCCTGATTGAGTGATATCCATTTTTCGCCACGGATTAATAGGTTGCCATTAGAAAAAACTTTTTGCACCGTTACGCTTATCGTTCCGTTTAACAAATTACTTTGTTTACTATCAGTCTCTGCTTTAAAAGCATTTGCGCTGGTAATTGAGACACCTAAATCGGTGGTACCACCACCAACACTGGGAATGTTGCCAAATAGTGTCGGTGCGGTAGTACTAACACCGGTGTCTTTTGATAACTCGGTATCAGCATTTTTTGTCGCGCTGGTATTTTCTGCAAGTGTCACCGTTATAATGTCGCCAACTCGTAACGCTTTTTTGTCTTGGAATAACATTTTTGCGGTGGCTACATTATAAATCGATCCGGAACTTTGACTTTCAGAATCTTCTTCGGCTGCATAACTAGGCGCCCAGTTTGGATCGTCTTGTTTTTCACTATGATAAATAGTCGTGCAACCGGACAACCCAATAACGGATAACCCAACAGCAGATAACAAAGTTACTCTTTGCCACTTTCTATAAACCGTCATTTCTATTGGTTTCCTTTAGTTAAAGAAAATGATTAAAGCGTTTGATTAACAAATTGCAGCATTTGGTCAACCGCAGCCAAAACTTTTGCATTGGTTTCGTAAGTTCTCTGCGTTTCAATTAATGAAACTAATTCCTCGACACTTGATACGTTTGATGTCTCCAGTTGACGACCGAGCACTTCTCCAACACCATCTAAACCTGGTGTGCCAACAACGGGCGTCCCACTACTGCCGGTTTCCAAAAACAAGTTACCACCAATTGATTGCAGTCCAGCGGGGTTTATAAAAGTAGCTAAGGTGATATTTCCGATATTGGTCGGCGCTGCCGCGCCCTGCTCTTGAACCGTTACTGTTCCATCTAACGCGACATCGAAACTAGTGGTGTTTGGCGGTACGGTTATTGCCGGGTCAAGCGGAAAACCTGTTCCACCTGTCACAATTTGGCCTGCTTCATCGGTAGCAAAATTACCCGCTCGTGTGTAACCTGTGGAGCCGTCCGGCATTTGAACTTGAAAAAATCCATTACCTTTAATCGCCATATCTAGTCCCGACGACGATGTTTGAAAGCCCCCTTGTAAATGTTGTTTTTGAGTTGCAACAACTTTTACCCCGGTACCAACTTGTAAACCCGAAGGCAGAGTCGTATCTTGCGATGATTGAGCTCCGGGCTGACGGTAGTTTTGATAGAAAAGATCTTCAAAAACGACTTTATCTCTTTTAAAACCGGTAGTACCGGCATTAGCTAGATTATTAGAGATCACCGACAAATTAATGGTTTGTGCCTCTAGGCCGGTTTTTGAAATCCATAATGCTGGATGCATAAGGTACTCCTAAAATTATTCTTTGCGCTTACAAATTAATTTGGTAAGCAGCTCTATGGAATTAAGGTTGCAATAAGCGATCCAACGCTTGACCACGTTCTTCAACGGAAGACATTAATTTGATCTGAACTTCAAATCGTCTGGATAGTTCGATCATATTGGTAAGCTCTTCCACCACACTGACATTGCTTCCTTCAAGCGAACCCGTTTGAAGAGAAACTGATAGGTCTTCGTCGAAAGTCTCAACTTCGGTGCTTTTAAATAAACCCTGTTCATTTTTGTACAGCGCCGATGCTTCCGGATTAACCAGCTTAATCCGGTCAACGATTGCCGTTTCGTTTGGTTGTGCTCCAACCGGTCTAATGGTAATTGTTCCATCGCCAGCAATATCAATTTTTTCAAAAGGTGGAATTAGAACGGGGCCGCCCTCTCCAAGGATTGGTTGGTTCACTCCATTTAGCAATGCACCGTTCTCATCAACTTTCAAATCACCTCGGCGGGTTAACAGCTCTTCACCATCAATTCCCTGTGTAACCATCCAGCCTTCGCCTTTAATAGCTACATCGAGATCTCTTCCAGTAGAAACGGCGTTTCCGCTTGCCATTCGATAGCCGGGGCGTTCCGTCATTGCGAACGCTCTACTAGGCATTCCTTCGCCATAAACTGGCATTGCTCTAAATTGCGCTAAATCGGCTTTGAAACCATTAGTAGAAGCGTTTGCAAGATTATTTGCAGTTGTCGCTTGCGCGTAACTTGATTCACGCGCTCCCGTCATAGCTACATAAAGTAATTTATCCATAATTCCTCAACTATTACCGAATGTTGATAATTGCCTGTGTCACCGTATTCTCAGTTTCGATTGACTTGGCATTGGCTTGGAAATTTCTCTGGGCCGCTATTAGGTTTACCAGTTCAGCGGTTAGGTCGACATTTGAAACTTCAACGGCGCCGGAACGAATTTGACCAAAACTTGAAGTTACCGCTTCACCAACTAAAGGTGTACCCGACGCGGTTGTATCTTCCCAAGAGTTATTACCTTTTTGTGCCAGGCCTTGCGCATTTTGGAATCTAGCCAATGCAATTTTTCCAAGAGCAGTCGATTGACCGTTACTGAAATTGGCTCTAATGACCCCAGTGTCTGAAATCTCAACCCCTGTTAGCCGTCCGATCGGAAAACCATTTTGCTCTAAAACATTTACCGTGAACGGAGATGAGAATTGTGTTGTTCCGTTTCCTGCATAGTTAAAATTGATTGTACCGGTGCCATCAGAACCATTGCCGAAATCAATGGCGGTTGTAGTGATTGGGTCCGGAGTACTTGAGGTGAACGTACCTGAATTATCAAAAACCATGGAGTGATAAAGCTGTCCTCCTGCCCCTGCAGTTCCGCCTGCTATATCTAGGTTCAAAGTTGCACCGGCATCATCGGTGGTATTGTAATAAGCTCCCCAACTATTTGCGCCAGTCTTAACATAATAGGCGGTAACAACGTGACTCTCCCCCAGTGAATCAAACACGGTTAACGAGGTTGACTGAGTAAACGTTGACGGCTGATTAGGGTCAAAATTATTTGGATCCAAAACCGCAGCACTTGCCGGTAAGTTAACGCCGATATCAACCAAACTAGTGACGGTTGGCACACCGGCGGTTTGCGGCAACTGCAAAGGAATCGTACTGGAGATACTGGTAGCCGTTACAGTTCCGTCAGAGTTAACGGGAAATACTTGTAAACGAGCCCCGGCATTATTAACCACAAACCCGTTACTATCGACTCCGAATTCTCCGTTTCTGGTAAATAGATTATTTGAATTAGACTCCCCAGGAGACAAAATAAAGAACCCTTGTCCGGAAACCGCTAGGTCTAATGTATTAGAGGTAAACTCTAGGTTACCCTGGCCGAACTGTTGAGCAACATTTGCTAACAGCGTGCCGTTACCGATCGCCGTACTCGAACTACCAAACGATGACGTTGCAAAGATATCGGCAAATTCAGCTCTTGATCCTTTAAAGCCAGTTGTTCCTACGTTCGCAATATTATTACTGGTTACATTGAGTTCTGCTTGTGCTGCGTTTAGACCACTTAGTGCTGTATTAAAAGACATAACTACTCTCCTAGTTAATAATTAAGCATCGGCTAACCGACAGCTTTTACATCGTTAAAATTAATTTGTCCTAAACCTGTCAGGTTCAAAAATATTCCGCCAGCTGCGCCACCAACATTCACGCTTTGTACTTGCGCTCGTATTGATGTTGGTAACTGCTCAGTCGTCCCGTTAACAGAACCAAAGGCTGCAACTTCATATTGACCAGCACCTAAAAATTCACCGGCCTCATTCCTTCCATCCCAATAGAATTCAATGTCTCCCGCTTGTCGGTCACCTACATCAATTCTCCTTACCAGCTGTCCCGCTTCGTCTCTTATTTCAAAACGCAAATTATTTGTACTGGTTGGTAAGTTTATCTGTCCAGATAGACCCGACTCGTCGGGTACATGCCCTACTGCTGAAGGTATTAATACGTGACGACCAACTAATGAAGAAGCTTGAAGTGCTTGATTAGAAGTCATGGACGTTGTTAGATCATCAAATTTATTATTTAATGATTGCAAACTGTCGACACTGGCAAACTGCGACATCTGACTAATAAATTCTTTACTATCGGTCGGCGACAATGGATCTTGATTAGCAAGCTGCGTCGTTAGAAGAGCTAAGAAGTCGGACTGCCCGAGCTCTTTACTTGGTAGACTATCGGTGCTTCGTGGAGCATTAATTCCTATTTCGGTAAAAATATTCTCAGTCGGGTTATCGATAATAGACATAATACGTTCTCTCAAATTATTTGCTAAATGGTGCTCGTCCGCAGAAAACTGCGAGTCCAAAATTCCAATGGTGAAATTACTGTCCTAGAGTCAAAGTTCTGTTAAGTAGATTCTTAGTCATATTTGCAACTTGCACATTAGATTGATAAGACCGAGAAGCCGAAATCATATTTGCCATTTCTTCAACAATACTGACGTTAGGTGAATAGACATACCCCTTGTCATCAGCGAGGGGATTTTCAGGCTGGTACTTTGCAACCGCTTCCGCTTGACTCTCTACAATCGCTGCAACCTTAACGCCGCCGTTGTGCTGATTACCGGCCCCCATCTCACTCATTATGGTTTGAAAAACCGGGTGTCTCGCTTTGTAAACTTCGCCGTGGCTACTTGCAACACTATCGGCATTGGCAATATTACTTGCAGTAGTATTCAATCTAACGGTTTGCGCTGACATGGCGGATCCACTTATGCCAAATATATTGTATAAACTCATCACTGCCTCTTTCTTATAAATTGCTTTGACTAATTACTCGCCTTTTAGGGCGGACATTAATCCTTTTATCTTGCCGTCTAAAAACCGCAAACTAGCTTGGTACTGCATTGCATTTTCAGCGAACTTGGTTTGCTCAATCTGTGATTCAACGGAATTGCCATCGCCGGTATCCGGCTGCATTGGAATTCGGTAAGACAATCCTGGAATTTCCGTTCCAATTTTCGAATCCAAGTGCCTATCATGCGTTCTATGCAAACCAACAGCTTGATTACCCTTCGCCATTTTTAACGCTTTAGTAAAGTCGATATCTCTCGCTTTGTAGTTAGGGGTATCGGCATTAGCTAAGTTTTTTGCTAATACTTCTGCTCGTTGCGCCCTTAAATTAAGCGCGCTTTCATGAATTCCAAATGCTTTATCAAAACTGATCGCCATTAATCTATCTCTGTGCAATATACAAGTTTGTTCGTCTGAAGTTACGGTGTAAAAAACAAACCAATTACTAAAACTAAATCTTTGTCATGCGTCTTTACTGCAAGGGCTATGCCAGTGAAAATTTAGCTTGTTTTAATGAGAATTTATAAGCCTTACGGGACAAATGCCACAAATAGGTCAAACCTAAGAACACAAATGCGGCAACGCTATTCCGCAAAAAAGCGGCAATCATTAAAGGAAAATAGATAATAAAAAGGAAGCTATATAGAGTAGCTCTAGCTAACAAGATGTCAGCTAAGTAGAAGATTAGCTAAAAAAGGCCTTGGTTAAGAAGAAGGTTAGCTAAGACTCGCTATAGAGCACAATAATTTCGGCCGAGTGATGGTTTAACTTTGAAGTTGCGGTCATTTTTAACAAATTGACCATGCTTCTCAGCTAAGCCTAATACTTACTGAGTAATCGACTAACCAATCTAGAACAGGTTACTAAGGAGTAAGCAAGGAGCCAATAAGCGCCGGTAGTTAACTAACAATAAAAAACGCTTTATGCGGGTTTTTGATAGGCCAAACCTGGATTGCACCGTACTAAATCAAGGGGTTTACAGTCTCTAGTAATTGATTCTGATGCACCTAAGAACAAATAACCACCGGGTTTGAGAGAGTCAATAAGTCCATTTAGGACTTTTGTTTTGTTTTCCTGTGAAAAATAAATTAGCACATTTCTGCAAAATATAATATCAAAACGGCCATTACTATAAGGAGTTTTTAACAAGTTTAAGGACGAAAACTTAACGCTGTTTCTAAGGGAAGCCGATAGCTGCCAGGAACTCTTATCGCTAGCCTGAAAATGATTTCTCAATTTATGCTCGGGCAGTCCTCTCTTCAGTTCGATGTCCTGATAGATTCCTTTTTTCGCACGATCTAAAATTCTCGAAGATAAATCGGTGGCTACAATTTCCGCAGCCATGCTATTGCCCGACTCCGCTAGCAACATCGCAATTGAATACGGCTCTTGCCCCGAAGAACATGCTGCACACCAAACGCGAAAACGCCCTTTTCGTTTGAGCTCAGGGATTAATTGTCGTTTCATGTATTCAAAGGGGTAATTATCTCTAAACCATAAAGTTTCATTGGTCGTCATTTGATCAATAACTTTTTGCAAAAGCTGTTTACCAGAAGGCCTCACAATCTCCGCTAACAATGCAGACAGCGAGGGGATTTGGTTTTCTTTAATAAAGTTCGACAGGCGACTTGCAACCAAGTACTGCTTGTTGTCCCCCAGTAGAATCCCACTTTGGCTTTCTAATATATGACGAAAGTTATTGTAGTCCGCAGACGAAATATCCATTCAGTAGCTAAACCTATTTATACATACTTATTTTTATAGCTTCTATGACAACCCGAAAGCTAGTCTTCCATATCCATTCGACGTTGTACCGATTTAGCTAATTCATCAGGATTAAACTTAGGTATAAAATCATTGGCACCGACTTTTTCGACCATTGCTTCGTTAAAGACACCGCTCAATGAAGTATGAAGCATAACCCAAATGTGCGCTAACTTAGGGTTATTGCGGATCTCCGCAGTTAGCGTGTACCCATCCATCTCGGGCATTTCAATATCAGAAATAAGCATAAGTACTTCATCGCTTACGGGAGCATCACTTTCCGACAACTGCTCTAAATAGGTATAACACTCTCTACCGTCTTTAAATATTTTAGTTTTATAGCCTATCTGTTCTACCGTTCGTTTTATTTGATTTCTTGCAACTGATGAGTCATCAGCAATCAAAACAAATTTGTCTTGGGGGGCTTTACCCCGGTTCTCTTCAATGATCTCCTCACTCACACTATCATTGTTAGGCGTTATCTCAGAAAGTATTTTCTCAACATCAATAATTTCAACCAACTTGTCTTCAATATTGGTTACCGCAGTTAAATAATGTGACTTACCCGAACCACTTGGTGGCGGGTGAATATCACTCCAGTTCATGTTTACAATTCTTTCAACTGCTTTGACTAGGAACCCCTGCACTTTTCTATTGTATTCAGCAATAATTACAAAGCAATTCTCTACTTCTCCTAAAGAAGGTCCACCGACAGCCATACTCAGATCTATAACTGAAATTGCCTTACCCCGGATTTGAGCAACCCCTCTAACGACGTGATGACAGCCAGGCATTGTGGTCAATGGTGGACACTGAATGACCTCTCTTACTTTAAATACGTTTATTCCGTATAGCTGCTTACCCGCTAGATTAAACATCAATAGCTCTAACCGGTTTTGCCCAACCATTTGTGTCCGTTGATTCACAGAATCTAAAATACTAGACATTTATCGTTTCCTCTTTACAAATTGAACGCCGTTTTATTTGGCATAATTTGTGCTTTATTTATAAACAAGATTTAATGGTTGGTCGTTTGGCAAAAATCCAAGTAGGGTCCCTCTTCAAGCTATTACGGCAACCCCAGACCAAACCACTAGAAAATTGCAGTGGTATTGCATACAAGTATAGTAAAAAAAGCCATAAGTGCAGGATAATAATGAATATTTTTACGGTAAATGCCCAAATTGTCTATGACTCAGTCAAAGTCGCCTTAATTTGGCTATTTATTGCCTATATTGCTAGCTATGCTTCCGGGGTTTTAGCTAACCAAAAACCAATGGAAAGTCATGCTACTATTCAGCAAACGGCAAAAATATTCCTTGAGGAAATGACAAACTCTGCCGATAACTCTGGTATAGAGTTAACGATAAAGGATTTAGATAAGCGGCTAAGGCTCAGAAAATGCGATTCACCGCTACAAGCAAGTTTGCCTCCAGGGGCCAAAACTAGAGGGAGAATGTTAGTAAAGGTCAGTTGTAGTGCACCGGTTAATTGGAAAGTTTTTGTATCAGGCTCTATTGATGAGTACGCCGATATTATCGTTGCAGCGCGAACGATCCCAAGGAAATCAATAATCACGAGAAAAGATGTAGTCATTAAACGCCTTAAGGTTACACCTTATCGTCTGTCACCTTTGATGGACATGAAAGATGTTGTAGGCGCTAGTACAAAAAGACAACTTAGAAAAGATATGCCATTGTTTGAAAATAGCATTTGTATGGTATGCCGTGGCGATAGTGTTCAAATTACTGCACGTAGTCAGTTCTTTAGCATAAATATGGAAGGCATTGCTCTTCAGGACGCCTCCTTAGGGGAAACCACCATGGTCCGTAATACTCAATCAAAGCGGTCATTTAATGCTAAAGTAGTAAGTAAAAATAACTTAGAAGTTTCACTCACCAGTTCAAATTAGGGTTGATTTAATGGTGTTAGACGTTAAAAACTTGGTTCCCGGGCAAACCAAAGCAATGCTGGGCAAAACCAAAAAAACAGAAAAGAAAGAGTCTGAAATAATGGCGGATTCTGCTGATTCTTCTGATTCAGATTCAGTCAATATCACCAGTCAAGCCGGTCAGATTGGGCGCCTTGTTGCGCAAATGAAAGCCGAGCCGGCAATGAATCCCGACAGAGTTTCACCGGTAAAAGACAAGTTAGATAAAGATGATTACGATATCGATTTTGAACAAGTCGCCAATAAAATGCTGGATTTTGAGTCTAGCTATTACGGTTATTAATGATAAAGACAATTACTAAGGAGCCGGATAAAAGCGGTTCCTAGGAGTTTAACAATGCAAAAACATCACGTATATCAAACACTAATAAACCAATGGCGTACGCAATATCAACAGCTGCATGACCTGTTGAATAGCGAGCAAAACGCTTTGGAGAAAAGAGATTTCGAAACGCTCGAACTCATCGTAAAAGAGAAAACTGAATTGGTTGAACAAATTAACCTGGAACAGATCCCAGCTATGATTAACCAAGGTAACATCACTCAACCAACGTTAATGCAATTAAAGACTTATTGTGTCAATGAACCTACACTGACTGCGAGCTGGAACAGCTTAATGGAGCTAGTAGACCAATGTCATTTTAAAAACGAAGTGAACTCAAGGTTGATTGACCTAGTGACTCAATCAACGAAACGAACCTTTAATTTGATCAAAGGTTTTGACCCCGATAACAACATTTATGATAATCAGGGCGACCAAAAAATAGTCAGTCATTACGGCAGCTCTGTATCGGCTTAGGATCTGTTATCGGTAGGACACTGCCAGCTAAATCTAGATACAAACGGTTATCAAAACCTAGAATTCGAACAGTTATTGCTGGTTTTATTAGGAAGGTCATAACTACGAACTGCCCTCAAAACCATTGTTTCACACTGTTTGTCCAGAGCAGGTCGCTTAAATAGATTAATCCCCTAGCGGCCAGCCACCCAATTTTTTCCAACGATTAACAATATGACAGAAAAGTTCGGCTGTTTTGCGAGCATCATATAGCGCAGAGTGGGCCTCGTTGTTATCAAATTTAATTTTAGCTAGTTCACACGCTTTTGCTAATACCGTATGTCCCAAAGCTAGGGCTGATAAAGTTGCAGTATCAAAGTTAGTGAAAGGATGAAACGGGTTGCGCTTTGCCTCTATGCGTGAAGCGGCTTCATTGATAAATGCCGCATCAAAATTTGCGTTGTGCCCCACTAGAACAGAACGCTGACATTCAGCTTCTTTTTGGCCTTTTCTTATTTCCGAAAACAAGCCTCTTAGTGCGGTCGATTCGTCAACGGCATACCGCAGCGGATTAGTGGGATCTATACCGGTGAATTCAAGTGCCGCAGCTTCAATATTGGCGCCTTCGAAAGGATCAACGTTGTAGTGTATTTCCTTGTCCAGGATGAGCGTGCCTCGCTCGTCAAATTTTACGGTAACGGCTGCAACTTCAAGCAGTGCATCGGTTTTAGCATTAAACCCACCGGTTTCGACATCAACAATTACCGGGTAAAACCCTCGAAACCGCGTTTTCATGATACTCATTTGTAATACTAGCCTTATGCCGTAAAGCAAAATAAACGCCAATTCTATCATCAAGACCTAAAGAAAGATAACTTCCTAACCGCTTAAAACAAGCGAAAGGTTAATTAAATGGCTACGTCTTAAAAGCGTCTATTTTGATAAAAAAGCGTTGATTTTCATAGAATTATTAGCCTCCCCCCCTTAAGTCGCGTTTTTTAAAGCCGATAACCTTTGTGTAAATCACCTAACCTAGGGAATTAAACAATGAAGTTTACAAAAATACTGATAGCCGCTTCATTACTATTTTTTAGTACTTACTCTCAAGCAGGTTTTAAAACCTACGAGGCTGAAATTAGCGAGTCAGAGTGGATTTTTGAAGGTAACCTTTTAACCTGTAACTTACAGCATAAAGTACCGAGATACGGCAATGCCGTTTTTATGAAGCAGGCGGGGAAAAAACAAGATTTGCTTTTTGGACTCAGCTACCGAATGCATCCAGTTTCCGCAGTAAAAGTGGCGTCGGTCCAGTCATTAAGCCCGTCGTGGCTACCAAAACAACGCTCAAGAAGCCTTGGTGAGTTGCCTATACAAAACGGCGGAAATATATTTGTTACTAAAAATACCGCGACATGGAAATTACTAAATGAGCTAGAAACCGGCAGGTTTCCTACGTTTAATTATCAGGAATTTGACTCAATTGAAGACCAAGTCTCAGTCTCTTTATCAGCAGTTGGTTTCAGAAAACCCTATGACCAATTCTTAAACTGTTTGTCTGATTTAGTCCCTTTTAAACTAGAAGAACTAGCTAAAATGACTCTGAGGTTTGATTTTGACCAGCATAAAATTCGCTCTAAATATAAGGACCAGCTAAAAGCGTTAGCGGCGTACATTCGCTACGACCCAAACCTTGAAGTGGTGGTTGTAAACGGCTACACCGACAGCAAAGGATCCCGTGGTTATAACGACAAACTGGCTCAAAGGAGAATTGATTCAGTTAAGGAGTTATTGACCCTAGAAGGGGCTGACCTATCACGAATAAAGACCCTGGCTTACGGGGAAAAGAACCCTGTTGCTAGTAATAGAAAAGCCTCGGGTAGAGCGCTTAACCGAAGAGTTTATATTAAAGTAAGCCATGTACAATAGTCCTTGCAAGCCACCCCGCTAAATAATCTATCGACGGATAATTTACTAACAATTTCTAGAAACAAAAGAGATAGTTCAGAATTTCAATAAAAAAGGGATACATCAGTATCCCTTTCTTATTCAGCTAGATAGCAGTCGCTAGCACAACGCTGTGCATTATCGTGCTATTACTATTTTTGTTCCTTATTGGCTAGGAAAAGCCACGTTTCTAAGACCGTATCAGGATTTAAGGACACGCTATCAATTCCTTCTTGCATTAACCACTTAGCAAAATCAGGATGATCAGAAGGTCCTTGACCACAAATGCCGATATATTTTCCAGCGGAACGGCAAGCTTGGATGGCCATGCTTAATAGCTTTTTAATCGCTAAATTTCGCTCGTCAAATAAGTGAGCAATAATCGCCGAATCTCTATCTAAACCAAGGGTTAATTGGGTTAGATCGTTAGAACCAATGGAAAACCCATCAAAATACTCTAAGAATTCTTCCGCAAGCAATGCATTTGAAGGCAATTCGCACATCATGATTACGCGTAAACCGTTTTCTCCGCGTTTGAGACCATTCTTTGCTAACAAGTCGATGACTTGTGCAGCTTCATCAACGGTTCGAACGAACGGGATCATGATCTCAACATTGGTTAATCCCATGTTCTCCCTAACACGTTTAATCGCTCGACATTCCAATTCAAAACAAGCCATGAATTCATCAGAAATATATCGAGAAGCGCCTCGGAATCCAAGCATTGGATTTTCTTCTTCTGGCTCATATAAATGGCCGCCGATAAGATTTGCATACTCGTTAGATTTAAAATCAGACATTCGAACGATAACTTTCTGCGGAGAAAATGCCGAAGCTAGAGTCGATATCCCCTCTACAAGCTTATCAATGTAAAAACCGACCGGTGATTCGTAACCCGCCATTTGATCGCTAATCGTTGCTTTTAAGTCTTCGTCATCAATCTGATCAAATTCAAGCAATGCTCTTGGGTGCACGCCAATCATTCGATTGATAATAAACTCTAAGCGCGCCAACCCAATACCAAAATGTGGCAAACGCGCAAAATCGAACGCTCGATCTGGATTACCAACGTTCATCATTATCTTAAATGGAAGGTCCGGCATATTACTGATTTCACTTTCATTGACTTTAAATTCAAGTAAACCATCGTAGATATTGCCTGTATCACCTTCAGCGCAAGAAACAGTAACTTCCTGATCCGGTTTAATCAAATCAGTAGCGTTACCGCAACCTACTACCGCTGGAATTCCTAATTCACGTGCAATAATGGCCGCATGACAGGTTCTTCCTCCACGGTTTGTAACAATAGCGGAAGCTCGCTTCATAATTGGCTCCCAGTCGGGATCCGTCATATCTGTAACCAATACGTCGCCAGGCTGCACTTTTGACATTTCAGACAAATCGTTAATTAGTCTTGCTGCACCTTTACCAATCTTTTGACCTATAGCACGACCGGAAGCAACTACCTCAGAACTCGACTCAAGAACGTACCTTTCAATAACGCGACCATCATCTCTACTTCTTACCGTTTCAGGCCTAGCTTGAACGATATATAATTTACCGTCTGCGCCGTCCTTTGCCCACTCGATATCCATCGGTCTTTGATAATGTTTTTCTATAATCATCGCTTGTTTTGCAAGCTCTTCAATTTCGTCATTTGATACGCAATATTGCTGTCGTTGCTGCATATCTACTTCAACAGTTTCTACCGATTTACCATGACTTTTATCGTCGGTATAAATCATTTTGATGGCTTTTCCACCAATATTTTTTCTTACTATCGCGTGCTTACCTGACTCCAAAGTGGGTTTATGTACATAGAATTCGTCAGGATTAACCGCCCCTTGCACGACTGTTTCACCTAATCCATAGGCTCCCGTTATAAATACAACGTCCGAAAAGCCAGATTCGGTATCAATTGTAAACATCACTCCGCTCGAAGCAATATCACTTCGAATCATCTTTTGGATTCCTGCTGACAAAGCGACTTCGCTGTGCTCAAAGCCTTGGTGTACACGATAAGAGATTGCTCTATCATTAAAAAGTGAGGCAAAAACTTCTTTTAAAGCTAGCTTAACGTTATCCCAACCACGCACATTCAAAAAGGTCTCTTGTTGTCCCGCAAAAGAGGCATCTGGTAAATCTTCGGCGGTTGCTGAAGAACGTACAGCAACAGCAAACTCATCACTGGCGTCACCCTTTAGCTCTAAATAAGCATCATATATTGATTTTTCTAGATCATCTTGAAACGGTGTTTCAATAACCCATTCTCGGATCTTTTTACCAGTAACCGCTAACGCATCGACATCTTCAACGTCCAACGTTTTAAGTTCATTTTGTATTTTGTCATGTAAACCACTTTGAGCCATAAATGTTCTAAAGGCGTCTGCAGTAGTAGCAAACCCGTTAGGCACGCTAACGCCCATATTGCTCAAATTACTGATCATTTCGCCAAGTGATGCGTTTTTTCCGCCTACGCGTTCTACATCATCCATTCCGAGTCCGTCATACCAAAGAACGTTATCTTGCACTGTTTTCACTCCAATATTGGGTTTTCCATGAACTGCCACGATTAGTCAACCCTTTCACTTGCTTTACAAAAATCAAGTAAATTCAGTTGCTTAAGCAATCCCAGCATGCTTAAATCAATTAAAACTAACCAAATAAACGGTTAACAGGGCTATTTTACTTCATGGTGAGGAAATATGAAACGCAAAGTGTTTTTTGTTTCGGATAGAACCGGAATTACTGCAGAAATGTTTGGTCAATCGCTACTCTCGCAATTCGAGAAAACCGAATTCGACGAAATGACGTTACCTTTTATAGATACCGAAGAAAAAGCCCATGAAGTTTGTCGTATTATCAACAAAGCGGGAAAAACCTCTGCACAAAGACCCATTGTTTTCGATACCATCGTCATTCCTGAAATACGCCAAGTGGTGCAATCAAGCGACGCTCTAGTCCTTGATTTTTTTCATACGTTTATCGGCCCACTGGAGGATGAGCTTCAACAATCCTCGGATTTCCGCGTTGGAAAAACTCATTCGTTATCTGACAGCGATGCCTACGATTCACGAATTGATGCCGTCAATTTCGCATTAAACAATGACGACGGTATTACCATGAGACATTACGATAAAGCTGACGTGATTCTAGTCGGTGTATCTCGTTGCGGTAAGACCCCAACCTCACTTTATATGGCGATGCAATTTGGCATAAAAACGGCTAATTATCCCTTTACCGAAGATGATATGGAAAATCTGGCTTTACCCCCCGAGCTCAAAAAGCATAAAGATAAGATATTTGGCTTAACCATAAACCCCAACCGGCTGCATGATATTAGAACGGAGCGAAAAGCAAACTCGCGCTACGCTTCATTAAAACAGTGCCAATTTGAAGTAAGGGAAGTTGAATCTTTATATAGGCGACTGAAAATAGAGCATCTCAACACCACAAGTCGTTCGGTTGAAGAGTTATCCGCCAAGATATTGGCTTCGACAGGCCTAAAAAGAAACGTATTCTAGGTTTAAATGCGACAGCTTCAACGGTACACGCTTATATTTTAAAGCGGAAATTGTTGAGTAGAAGGTACCGGTTTCTTTTTATCTATAGCAGACATTTTGTTATTTTTTATTCTTAAGGTCAAAGGCGCTTCGCTCTGACTGCGATATTCTTTTGTCTAGAGTAACAAAAGAACGCAAAAATTCCCTTTACGTTACGCACTGGGCGAGCGCGATTTAAGACTTTTTTAACTTGAAAGTAATTAACCTGATATGAACTCGGGATAATTTAACCTTCCAGCAATGGTAATTTAGCGCCTCTCAGCGTTTTACTTGTTGATAATAGCGGGCTATTACTGCACAAGTTTGTCTTGATAGACACTAAATTAACATCGCTGGCTCTAGATTTACAGATAAGTTGGCGCGAAAAGGCGACCTGCTATAACTAACCATTTGATTATATTCGATTTTTAACGCTACCTTATCCCGTATATGGACTCCACCCGTTTTACAACAACAATCGTTAAAGATGTAAGATGCTCGCGTATATGCGGTCTCTTATTGAAGAAGCTATCTTCTGACCTTGGATGTTTTCGCCCCTTCTTTCCTTCTCGAATTGGTGACCTTTAAAGTCTCCGGGATAAACAGGTTTTAACAAGGTCGGCCTTACCAATTTAATTGCTTGTTGTTAGCAAAATATCTTAAGGTAGTTGCTCCTAATAACTTTATCTATACAGCCAACAGCTGTGGTTTATATTCTTCGCCCTTGGATAATAATGCCCAAGCTGTTCGGATGGTCTTATTAACCAAAGTAATACAAGCCCGCTTCTTACCCACCCGTCGAACAAGCTGGATTAACCACTGCTGTTTTACAGTCCAAGGCTTTTCAGGCAATCGGCTAATGACCGACAATGCCCCTTGAAACAACGTGGCGATTAAATCTTTATGCATATTCCGTTTATCAATCCCAAGTATCACGACTTTACCTCCTGAACTATGTTGTTTCGGCGTGGCTGTCTGCTTCCTTTGTCATTGCGAGCGCAGCGCGGCAATCTCTCAGTAGAACGCCCAACAAAGCAAGTGCTCTGCCCCTCTTGATCACAGATTGAGTATGGCTAAGGATTGGTAGCAAGGTAGATACTTTTTGCTACGGTGTAATTGTCCTGCAAACCGCATCCGTCAGTATTTTCTGTAACAACATTAACACGATGGTTGGCCGCTTTGGCGGCGAGTAAAATTGATAATGCTTCTTTTCGGTCTTCTGTACTCCAACCGGTAAAGTAGTTCCAGTACGAGCCAGCTGAGTCATCTCTATTATTTAAATGTACAACCCCTTTTAATCCTGCACCTTTTTCCACCCAGATTCTTCCTATATGCAAGTCCTTACAATCAGTTACTAATGCTGCCGTCGAAAATGAACTCGCTAAAACCAATGCCGCTAATATTTTTTTAACAATATTTTTCTTCACCAAAGTTGTTTCTGATGTTTTTTAGTAATAGAAAGGGACAAAAAAATAGAGTCTAACTTTAGAAAAACTAAATTTAGTCAAAATCCCCTGATTAAAAGTAACTGCTAAAAATTTTCCCAGACGCGCCTTTTTAAGTAAAGCTTTATTTTCTTTTAGCCGCTTGGCTTATCTTTTGATTTTGATTTGTGACGGCCTTTAGGACGGAATACTCCCGCTACGACATACGATCGCAATTCCGCTTAACTGCTAACGGCCATGACCAGCTTAATTAATTGGTGAGACGGACTTAAACCACACTCCCCCACCTTAACTGAGGGCAGGCGGAATTGGCGGGCGGGGGAGTAGCGGGAGAGGTGGAACGTCTTTCGCGGATAAAGTTTGTTGGCGGTTTAGTTGCGCCTTTTTAGCAACTAAAGTGACAATAAAGTTTTGACTAGAAACACCAGCATTATTGGCCTGTCGTACGTTCAACAAGTAAGGAATTTTCAGGATGGGATGATGAACTCTCAACACACTCAACGCCTGTTATGTCCATGGATGGACGGTATGCAGATTTTGCATGGACCAAAAATCTGTGAGCGACAGCGAATCTGGGGTTAATCCTTTCCGCACTGTCAGCGAGAGCGAGTGTTTGTTAATGATTATCATGGGTAGTTTGGCACTGGGCTTGCGTTGTTTTTGCAAGTACTGTGACACACGGGAGATTTCGTATTCTATCGAGCTGTCTCGATGTAGCCGAGCATTAGTCTGGTATTTTTCGCTAGTCTAATGATTGGCGGTGAGATGGTGATCTGAATTGGCAGCTATAGGCTGACGGGTGTTAATCGCGGTTCGTCACGGGCGTGTTTTTGCCGGTGACATTCTTGGGTTAGCGATCACCAATCTTCTTTTCCATGCCAAATCTTTAAAACGTAAATCGTCTCGCCTCTTATCGCATATCAAACGATGTAATCACTAGCGACTAATTGTCTTGCCAGCGGTTCGTCTTCCAGCTCCTTTCCTAATTTGGGTTGAGCCAGCAATTGACGAATGGTTTTCAGTAATCGATCAATGTATTTGGTCGCAGCAACCGGATTCTTTTTAGCAATAAACTCTTTTAGTCGATGCAGATCTTTGAGGGCTGTTGCAGTAAATTTTAGCTTCATACTTGAGGGGCACTCTTTTCATTATCGTTGCCCCAGCTTTCAATCCAAGCCATCACTTCATCACCGTCAACCACCTTACCGGATTCGATTTCTGATAGCGCTTGTCTCGTTTCAGCCAACATTTTTTCTTTACGGTCTATTCGTTCAACGTATTGGTTAACAGCATCTTTGATGATCCAACCTTTTGAGCGATCCAGTTTTTCGGCAATGGTTTCAAGTTTATCCATCATAGATTTATGGGGTGTAACTCTCGCTCTGATCAAAATGGTCGCAATTCCACGACATTCTTAGGCGGCTCGAACGGTTGAAAATAAAATGCTTTAACTAACTCCCACGCATTGTCTAACTCGTTACTAAGCAGCAATGCCCGGAATGTTAAGATAGCTTGCCCTCCCTTAATTTCCCAACGTTGACCAGCGCATTTGTAAAACCGTCTTACACGCGGATTCAACAATACCTGGACCAATCGGCTTGTTTTCTTCAGCAAGGCGAGCATATTGGCAACGCGCGCGATTTCGCGTGAAATAAGTCATTTCTGTTTTAATCTTTTCTTTCTTCGGATTATTATTAAGCTGATATTTTAGATGGCGAATGACTTTATCGATCCCTTTTTCATCATGGCGTAAAATATGCCGATATTTCTTATACTCCGTGATTGTCTTAACATCATTTTTTCCGTAAATTGTTTCCATCGCGTTAAATAGGTGAGTTGAAGCATGATAAAAGTCTAATACGCATTCCCCTTCTTTGATTTCGTCGTTCAGGAAAGTCCAATTATCTCTTGCACCATCTGCAATCTTGACCATTTCAAGTTCAGGCCTCAATTTTTTGATCTGCTCAAACAACATCGCTAGTTGTGATTTAAGTGTTTTCTTTTTATACTCTGGCATTCGCGCTAGAAATTTTGTTCGCAGTAGCTCGCCATTTTTATCAAAAAAACTCACCGTTCCGCAGCAGGCTTCACACCATCGAGAATCACCAGGAAGGACTTGTGCATAGCGAGTTGAGATCATGACGCCATCCAAAGATACAGCGCAAATAGCGGCTTCTGGAGGTATTTCAAAAACATCGAATAAGCACTGCTCTAACTTAATCCGATTGGTTTGCCAATAATTATCTAGCTTTTTAGGGAGTCTGTCTAGACTGCTTTTTGAGGGTGACATTAAGCCGAACTCTTTGAATATTTGCTCTGATTCTGCGGGTGTATTTAAGCTCACTAAATGAATGGCTTGCTTAGCCGCTTGAGGAGTCCAAAAACCTTCAATCAGACCAGCATTGAGTTCCATGGGACAAGAAGTCGGGCCATTGCGCACAGTCCTAAATAAGGTTCGGTCTAATGAAACTTCACCCGCCAATGTCATGTACTTTTTGTGATTGCGAGACGCCTTCTTATAGATTTTATCACCGGAATAAAAAGAAGGATAATCCCAGTCATATTGTTTCAGCAATTTAGCCATACATTGACGTTCAACTTCTGCAAATTGTTGATGGAGTTCAATTTCTAACGTTGCAAAAGCCTCTTCTTTTGTTTTTTGATAGAGCGATTTCACAGAATTAGACAATTGTTTCAGTAATTGTGGCGTCGTTATTGCGGTTATTGACTCAGCGTGAGATAGTGACATGGAAAGCACCTTTGTAAATGAAATTTATTTTTTGTTTATGCAAAACAAAGTGTGCTTTTTTTATGCGTACAATTCTGTGATGGTTTGATCAACTTTGGTCAATATTTAGCGCTAACTGATTGATTTCATGCTCAGAGACAGAGCTACACCCAACAGATCTAGATATAACCGGCAATTAAAGACTTGACCCCATACTGTTCTAAATAGCCCCAATGAGCCCTCACCAGGCATTAGGGCTTTTTATTAACCCGCAACTTTACTATCAGGAATTTAGGGCTGATGCGGGAAATTGCGTACTAACTCGCCATCAAACAGCTTCAAACGTACTCCTTCTCAAGCAACTGGCCTCATATTCCAGCACATCTTCTCGCCTGTACCTGACTTGGCCGCCCAGTTTCACGTATGTCCCCTCAATTTTCTACCGCTTATGCACCATAGGGGACAAACGAGAGTACTTAGCGCATATTTCTCATTCCGAATTCACTATTCTATCTGGTTAACCAGGAATGTAATCTTCGAGTCAATAATGGCATAACTAAGAAGGTCATGGTACCAACTACGATTGTAAGCGTGAGTAAGGATTTTATTTGTGGGTATAATGGCCATAAATCTAAAACTGCACTGATCGCCGGAACCAAACTATTAAATAGTATAAATAAAACAACCACTGTTAATAGAAATATTTTCCAACGAATAGGTGTAGGTTTGCCTAGGCTTGAGCCTGACAAAAATAACTCTAGCCCTGTAAAATGATTCTTCACAGCAAATGATTCAACAAACTCCCTACCTTGCTCCACTAAACTGTTACGAACTGTGGATTTCTCCCAGGCTTCCAAGTTTTCTTTAGAATCAAATGTAAATACTGTCATGAATAGTTTTTCGCCTTCAGCCGATCTATAAATTTCTTTATCTATGAACCCGCTAAACTGTTCTGCTTTCGAACTGGTATATAACATCCAATCTAAACATTCGCGTTCTCTGCCAATTTTTGGCTTGTTTTTTACAATTGTTGTTACAGGTTCTTTCATCTAAGATTCTCTATTCAGGCATGAGCCGCCAGTCGCTGGCAGCTCATGGTTTTCATGGTGTATTAGGCTTTGATTGATGTGGCTAGCTCTTTAGAAAAATCAGCAAAACTGCGTGGGGAACGACCTAAGAGACTTTCAATATCTTCAGATATCTCACCATACGGCTTACCCTTGGCGAACCACGCGATCATGTCTGCAAGGTTTTCCGCTATCCAGTCATTCATACCCGCATCTTTCAACGCTGACTCAAAATCATTTTTCGATACGTTAACAAATGAAATATTTTTCCCGCTCGACTGAGAAATAAACTCTGCTTGCTCTGCACTTGTTAACGCTTCACCGCCTGTAAATCGGTATATTTTCCCTTCATGGCCAGTTTGAGTGAGAACTAGCGACACAGCTTCAACTACATCATTAAGATCAACCATACTTTGTTTTGAATCTGACAAAGGCGAATAGAACTGATTCACCGCGTTAATTGTTGGCAGGTTTCCGTAAAAATTTTGGAAAAATGAATTTGGCTGAATCAAGGTATACTCCAGCCCTGAGTTCTTTATCAATTGGTCTGACTCGGCATGATCTCTAATAATCTGTGACTCCGCTTTGACAGAGGCTTCAAGACCTGATTGCTTAACTATGTGTTTGACACCTGCTTGTTTAGCCGCTTCTATCACATTATTCACCCACTTGACGACGTCTTGATGCATTGGCATAACCAAGTAAATCTTACCAATTCCCTGCATTGCTCGTACTAGCGATGCGAGGTCGTTAAAATTTCCTTTATTCACTTGTTCATCGGCCAAGCCAAAACGTTGAGCTTCTGTTTTGTTTTTAGTCAAAATAGCAAAGTCTGCACCCTTTGATTTTAGGTTGCTTACCACTAAAGAGCCCGTGTTGCCTGTCGCGCCTAATACTAAAATTTTCATTTGATAATTCCTCGGTTTGAATTGCTGATGTTGCTTCGACTCTTAAAGGATAACCCATCCCGAATTATATGGATATGACTCAATTATTCTTATACAATCCCACTTTTTGGGATAACCGACTATGAAGCGCTCCGAAGAATTAGCTCTGTTCATTGAAGTGGCAAAGTGGAAAAGTTTTGCTGAGGCCGGACGCCGAATGGGTTTACCGACAACGTCAGTTAGCCGTAAAATTCAGCTTTTGGAAGACGAGCTTTCAATAAAGCTTTTTAATCGCAACACCAGATCTGTTTCTTTGACAGATATTGGCGAAAGGCTGTTGCCGAAAGCAGAGCAGGTACTTGAAAGCTTAGATGAGCTACGTGATGAAATTTCAACAACGGTGATGACTCCTCGAGGAGTGATTCGACTAACTTGCCCATCTGCAATTCTTCGTTATGTTAATCCCGTGATTGCCAGCTTTGCGAAGAGTAATCCAACTATTCACTTTATGTTCAACAGCTCTAATAGAAATGAAGACATAGTCAGATCTGGTTACGATTTTGCATTTAGAGTTGGGCCACTAAAAGACTCTTCGCAAGTCGCCATCGCAGTTTCACCGATCCGCTATGCTCTGGTCTTGCATAGCAAATGGCTACCTGACGTTAAAGATATCAACCACCCGTCTCAGCTTGAGAAAATACCTTGCATAAGAAATTCTATCGATGGGTATATTCTTCCTTGGCGTTTCAAAAAAGGTAGCCAATCGATAGACTTAGATGTGAATCACTACATTCTATGTGATGATCTATTCTTAAGCACTCAAATGGCCGCAGAGGGACTAGGAGCTGCCTATGTTCCATATATGTTGGCAAATGACCATATTAAAAATGGAACTCTAATTGAAGTACTAGATAGCTGGATGCCCAAAGATAAGATTCTATATCTAGTTTTTAACCATCGAGATAACATGCCTTTGAAATCCACCTTGTTTATTGAACACATGAGGAAGCACAAAAATACCATTCAAGAAATATTGGACTAAGGTGTGGGGTGAAAAACAAATGTCAACCGAGTTTCTACTAGCTTCTGACAAACAGGATTCCGAAACTCCTGCGTATGCATAAAACCGCATTAGCTTACTAAAGCAATTGAGGGACTAATTAAGTTCCTATTGAGTGAACAAAACCCGCGTCCCGTCCCACCACCATCTTGAATGAATGGGGTCAAGTCTTTCTTTGCCGCTCTTGCTTTTTTAAGTAAACGACTCACCCAACTATAAAAAAAACTTATCCACAAAGTGTTCGATAACAGTTTGGTAAAACGTATGACGTCAATTTAGTAAGCCTTAAAAAGTGTACGACGATAACGCGGTAAAACAGCTCATTTTTTAATATTTC
>CAJQOL010000047.1 GCA_905479925.1 uncultured Kangiellaceae bacterium
TTCACGCTCTTTGCTGTCATTTTAGTCACTGCCTGCTCAGGTACGTTGCAAAAAAACACCGACGACTCAGCGATTAAAGCAGTTTCCGTTAAACAACTTATTCCACACTTTGACGGTCAGACACGCTTATCTGAGTTTTACCCGTCGGCGCCGCCAAGGCGTTTAGCTAATGTAGGCACCAATGCATCTGGTATTACTTGGGATCCCTATCTCAAGCAGTATTTTGTTATAAGAAATGGAACCGGGCATCTGTTTCGATACGACCGCGATTTTAACTATTTGGGTAACATGAAAAAGCTCGGTAAAATCAATAATGATACCGAGGGCGTTTCATACATTGATGGAAAACACCTTTGGATTGTGACCGAGGCAAATACCGCCCATAAGATTGAGGTAAACCAAGAGCAATTTAAAAGAGGTTATTACCAAGCGGTTAAAAGTTTTAGGCTTGATGGTCGCCCCGCCAAGAAAAACAAAGGCTTAGAAAGCATCGCATGGCGCCCGATTCAAGACGGTCGCAAAGCACAAGTCTATGCAGCCCATGAAGGTTCTAAACGCTACAAAAAGGCAAAAATGAAGGTGGTTCGATTTAACCCATTAACAGAACCCGGCTTTATGAGCGACGAGGTTTCTTATACAGACGAGAAGTTTGAGTTGGTAGAACCGTTTAACGCCGAGCAACTTTATCAAGGTATTATCGGCGATATTGCAGGGATGACGTTTGACCCTACCGGAGAGACATTGTTGATTTTAAGCCAAGAATCCAGAAAGCTTTTGCAGGTGGACCCAGAGACCGGAAAGATCCTTTCGCAGCTGAAACTTTCACGCAAAATTGCTTATGAAGGTGTTACAATAGGACCTAATGGCGAGCTCGTTTTGGTCGCAGAAAAAGACTGGGTACATGTGTACCAGCAAAAGGATCGCGCGAAACGCTAATTAGCATATAGCGAGAATCAAATTTTCACATAAGAATCAATAAGAAAGAACAAGGCAGTTTCAATGAAGAATGAAAGTATAGTATTTTTTTCCTCTGACGATTGGGGATGGAAAACCAGTAAATATCAGCTATCTACACGTTTTGCCAAAGATAACAAAGTGCTATTTGTATCCTCAATAGGATTTAGAGCCCCTACCGCCTCTTCCGATGATTTAAAAAGGATCTGGAACAAGTTAAAGAGCTTCTTTAAGGGGGTTAAGAAGGTAAATGACAATCTATACGTTATTACGCCAATCGTGGTTCCTTTTAGCTGGTTCCCGTTCCGAAATGGCTTAAACAAGCTTATCCTTAAAATGCAGGTTGGTTGGGCAAAATGGCGTCTTAATATGGGCAATCCCTATATGTTTGTTTTCTCTGAGAACTGGCACGATTACGTGATTAATATGAAACGTAAGAAGTTAATTTATTACACCGTCGATGAACAAGCTAGTTTTTCTGGACTCGATGGTCAGCGCTTTATTGAAATGGACAAGAAATTAAACAAAGCAGCCGATCATATTTTCTGCTCAGCTAGAACTTTATATGACAAAAACATCAAGGGTAACTCGAATACTCATTACATGCCCCATGGCGTAAGTTACGAGTTATTTTCTAGCACCCTTAATGAAACTACAAAAGTTGCATCGGATATAGAACCAATCAAAGGACCAATATTTCTGTTCTTTGGCCATATTTCCTATGATTGGGTTGATAAGGATTTAGTGAAGTTCCTTGCTGAGCAGCGCCCCGATTGGTCGTGGGTTTATGTGGGCAGAAATTCAATGGATAAAGATGAGTTTGCTGGTATTGAGAATATTTATCTATTAGGCGAAAAGGAGTTTGATCAATTACCAACTTATTGTAAGGGGGCTGATATCGCCACCATTCCTTTTGTTTATTCAAAACTAACTAACAATTGTAACCCTCTGAAGTTACCAGAGTATTTTGCAGCCGGTTTACCTGTTGTTTCAACTAACATTCCTGAAGTTGGCCGTGCATTTGGCGAGGAAACTTATATTGGTAAAGACAACCAAGAATTCCTATTAGCCTGCGACAAGGCTCTTGAAGAAAATGATATCGAGCGAAATATAAAACGCTCAAAAGAAATGGCGGTTCATAGTTGGGAACAGCGCGTAGCCAATATTTTTAAAATCATTCACGTTGAAGACTAGAAAAGAAAAATTCCTAGACTTGTAGCCTAGAAAATTAATCCGTAGTTAAACGAATAAAAAGAAGCGTAATAGGAAAAGTTAGAATGTGTGGTATTGCAGGAATCTACAATTTTAAAACTAACAAGGAAGTCTCACCGGTTCAATTAGAAGCCATGTGTAAAGTGATTGATTATCGGGGGCCCGATGGTCATGGTTATTTTTATGATAATCAAGTCGCTTTAGGCCATAGACGACTAACAATTATTGATACCAATGAACGTTCTAATCAGCCTATGCAAACGAGTGACCGAGAATTCACTATTTGCTACAACGGTGAAGTTTATAATTACGTTGAGCTAAAAGAACAATTATTACAACGTAACGCAGAGTTTAGAACAACCAGTGATACCGAAGTCATTTTGCAGTTATATCGGGAGCAAGGTGCCGACTGTCTAAAATCCTTGAATGGCATGTTCGCATTTGCAGTATGGGATAAAGTGAATAAGGAGTTCTTTTTAGCCCGTGATCGGGTTGGAATTAAACCACTTTTCTATACCATGACCGACGATGGAATTGTTTTTGGTTCAGAGATCAAATCACTGCTTGAAATAGAAAGCGTCGCAAAACAAGTAAACCCTAAGTTGATTGATAGTTACATGAGCGTCGGTTACTGCCCCACTAACGAAACGCTATTTAAAGGTATTTATAAGTTAGAGCCTGGCCACTCATTGACCATAAAAGATGGTCAAGTAGAGATTAAGAAATACTGGGACATGGAGTTCGATAAATCCCAGGATAAAGGTGAAGAGTATTACATTGATAAAACCCGCGAGCTTTTTGAAGATGCAGTAAAAATACAGCTGCGTAGTGATGTACCGTTAGGTGTTTTCTTAAGTGGAGGAATAGACTCGTCGGCTGTTGTTGCGATGATGAAAAAGTTAGACGTTAAAGATATTAAAACCTTTTCTGTCGCTTGGGATTACGGTGACGCGTTTAATGAGACCCAATACGCTCGACAAGTTTCTGAGCAGTTTGGTACTGACCATACCGAATATTTTATGACGGCGGAAGATTTTAAAGACTTCCTACCAGACTATATACGTCATATGGATGAACCGGTTACCGAAGCCGCGGCCATTTCACTTTATTATTTAGCAAAGAAGACTAAAGAGAAAGTAACCGTAGTGCTTTCTGGAGAAGGTGCCGATGAAGTTTACGGCGGTTATCCAATCTACAAATATATGCATGTTGTTGAGCAGTACAAACGCATTCCAAAATTTATTCGTAACCCGCTATTAAATCCTATTCTTCGTTTAATGGGAACGAAGTGGGCGAAGTATGCTGACCTAAGTGAAAAGCCGATCAGCGAAAGTTACTCCGGCGTTTCGTTTTACGAAGACGGCGCTAAAAATCGTTTGTATACAGAAAAGTTTAGTGAACAAGCAAAACGTTATTCTAATACCAATAACATAAAGCCTTATTACGATTATACTGACGGCGAAGATTTGCAGACTCAAATGCAGTATCTAGACGTGAAAACCTGGTTAGTCGATGACTTGCTAATCAAAGCGGACAGAATGAGCATGGCGGCTTCGTTAGAGTTACGAGTTCCATTCTTAGATCACCGGTTCCTAGAGTTTTCAGCTACCATGCCAAGCGAGTATCGCTTTAAAGGGTATGAGAACAAGTATATTTTAAAGAAGGCAATGGAAGGCTTCCTTCCAGATGAAATCCTTTACCGCAAGAAGCTGGGGTTCCCTACTCCGCTCTCCATCATGTTTAAAGGTGATCTTTACCAATACGTTAGTGAAATAATTGATTGTGAACAAGCGCATCAACGAGGTTATTTTAAAGCGGATGAGGTTAAACGTTTATTGGCAGAACATAAAGCCGGCAAACAAGATCATCATCGCATCCTTTGGCAGCTGCTTGTATTGGAGTTATGGCATAGAGAGTTTATTGACTAACGTCTCTCGCTAATTTTAGATAAGCTACTGGACCCGCCAATTAGCTTTTTAGTTACATTTCGTGAGTGTCTACTACTGCAATTTAGCGGACGTTGGTGATTGTTGAAAGTGACTGAGGAGTTAGTCCCGGAAAGCGGACGTTGAGCGCTTAACGCCTCAAACAGTAGTTCATCTACTGCTTTGACTGGTTAGGTGATTTGCTCAATATTGAACTGAACAAATCGATATAATCTTGCGTGGCGGGAGCGCCAAAGCCCGGTTCTATTGCCCCACACTCACTTTGATATTTAGTATTCAGAATGACTATAGCCTTCTCTCCAATTTTCTTCGGGGTTTTCCATTCACCTTCAGTGTGTATCATGTAGCACTCGCCAACAGGTGCAGTACCCTTTAGCTCTGCAATAGTCTCCGTATCTATTCTATATGAATGATACGCTCCTCTAGCTGATACCTTAGTCAGTTTCGAAACTTTGTAGATAATTACTCCATCCGCTTTTTCAATATGATTCACAATGTCACGCTTATACCAGTCGGGTATATCCGCATAAGCGCACATGGAAAAAAGTAACACTAAAGTTGATGTTAAAAATTTAAGCTTCATAGCACCTAACGCAAAGTTGAGGCGCGCGTTTTGATCGTGTCGATTTCAAACGAATGGTTATATGATTTTGACTTATACATCTGAAATAGTTCCTTCGTCATCCATTACACGCATGCCTCTATAATGTTTTTCATAATACCCATTGAAGGTATTTATGAATCGTTTACGTTTGTCCCACCCCATAAAACAGTTCTTATGAAACGCAGCATCAGAATATCTCCATAGATCTGAAGAAGCATCCTCAATGAAGGGAGATGTCATAACGAGTTCATGTTCATCCTCAAGTACCTCGTTACATAATGCACACGTTGAGGAGCCTCCGATCACTATTGCCATAATTTGCTCATATAACGCCTTGCTCAGCGGAAAAATGCGAGCGCCAGCGAGTAGTTTTTCCGATGCAGCAACTTGTTAGGCTTTTGATGCAATTTTTGTATTTACTGCTTCCAATAACTTCGTAGCAGAGAGTTCCCCAAATTTATTTGCAGCTAATGGACTATCACCTGAAATTAGTTTTCTATCAATATGACAAGCCCCAGTAATTTTTTTATTAAGTATAGTAACGCCCAAATTATTTAAGCGTT
>CAJQOL010000048.1 GCA_905479925.1 uncultured Kangiellaceae bacterium
CTTGATCTGACATTATTAACTCCGATAATTAAATTCTATAAATCTTTTAAACGTAAAATGTAAAACTAAAACCTAAAACCTAAAACCTAAAACCTAAAACCTAAAACCTAAAACCTAAAACATATTTTTACCACAGAGGCACAGAGATCACGGAGGTATAAGAACCTAGTTTTTCTTTACCCATTTTCGAGCCCCTGCCTTTCCTAAGAACTCGCAACTCGCTTCTTGTAACTAATTTCACCACAGAGGCACAGAGATCACGGAGGTATAAAAACCTACCCTGCCTTTACCTGTTTCCTAGCTCCTAGCTCCTGCCTTACCTAGCTCCCAGCTCCTGCCCTTTCCTCCCCCGTCATGCAAAACCTCAAGGATGGCTTCGATATCCATTTCATCCTCCAACATATCGGCTAAACGGTCGAGTTCTTTGTTTCTTGTAGAGTTCCAATCGATAGTATCCAGTTTCTTCCCGGAAACCCAATGCAGAAGAGCCTGAGTCGTTGTCGAGCTTTCAAAAAGGCCGTGAACATAGGTACCGATAACTTGATCATCTTGCGACACTTGACCGTCAAGATAAACCTTACCAAACTGATCCGTTAATTCACTAAAGGCCATTGACTCCGATTCACCTACCGTTTCACCACAGTGAATTTCATACCCTACCAGCGAGCAATCTACTGTTAATTGGCTAAGCATTGGTGCCTTTATTAAACCACTCACTCGTTTCAACTGTTTCGCTTTGGCTAGTTCCGTTTTAAATGGAAACAAAGAAAAACCTTCGGTGCTTCCGGGTTCTCCCTCAATAGCCAATGGGTCGTTTACACTGGCACCGAGCATTTGATAACCACCACAAATTCCGATAAGTTTCCCGCCATAGCGTAAATGTCGTTTTATCGCTGACTCAAAACCACCTTGCTTTAGAAAGCAAAGATCATCTCTAACGTTTTTACTACCAGGAATAATTATCAAGTCCGCTGCAGGCAGCTCACTAATGTTATCAACATATTGTAGATTAACATTAGGGTGCGCTAAAAGTGGCTCAAAGTCGGTATGGTTGCTTATCCTCGGTAATACAATCACCTTTATATTTACTATTCTCTCAGCGGCATCGTCAGTTATTTCCTGCTCGGTAGTAATAGCGTCTTCAGCATCTAACTTAAGATTTCTTAGAAAGGGCAATACGCCCATCACCGGCTTATCAATTTCGGTTTTGAGCCAATCGACGCCATCTTGGAGTAATCGAATATCGCCTCTAAATTTGTTAATCACCACACCTTTTACACGCTCTCTCTCGGTTTGGCTAAGTAACTGAAGCGTTCCTACGATATGAGCGAAAACACCGCCTCTGTCGATATCACTAATTAGGACAACCGGGCAATCGACCTCTTCGGCAAATCCCATATTCGCTATATCATTTTCTCTTAAATTTATTTCAGCTGGACTTCCTGCTCCTTCAATAATGACAAAGTCGAACTCTTCCAGCAGACGGCTATAGGATTGCAATACTCTTTCAAAAGCAAGCTGCTTAATATATCCAAAGGTTTTAGCCTCTAGTTGTGAAACTGCCTTACCTTGAATGATAACTTGCGACCCTTTGTCGCTGGTTGGCTTTAATAAAACGGGATTAAAATCTGTTCTTAATTCAAGTCCGCAGGCAATGGCTTGTAATGCTTGGGCACGACCTATCTCACCCCCGTCCTCTGTCACCGCGCTATTAAGAGCCATATTCTGCGGCTTAAAAGGTGCAACAGAAAATCCTCGTCGCTTTAACACACGACACAGTCCGGCTACTAGAAGACTCTTTCCGGCATCAGAGGTTGTCCCTTGTATCATCAAGCCAGGCATTGTTGATTTTCCTTAAACTGGCAATTCAATTGAATGAGCTGTGGGAATGGCTCTTCACCATGAAAAATAGAAATTTCGGTCAAGCTCGCATAATCAATTTTGATTCGTTGAAACGGCACCTTCCCCTGCCCAGGTAAGTTCAATCCTAAACACCAGCCGACCAAACTTCTGATTACGCCACCATGGGTGAGCAATAAAATCGTCTTGCCTTGGTGGTCGTTTAATACATCCGTGAGAGTACTTTGAATTCTCATTACAAATTCTGAAAGCGGCTCGCCATTAGGCGGTGTAATAACGGATGGATCTGATAAAAAGCCACGATATTCATCCCCCCAATTTTCAATAATCTCTTGGTATGACAAACCATCCCAATCACCAAAATCACATTCTCGCAACCCTGAGTTAACCAGCAAGTCCCGTTGCCTCTGACGGCTAAATTCTTCGGCGAATTCTCGGCATCTTTTTAGCGGACTAGCTATTGTTAAATCAAAAGGTGGCAGTTGCTGGCAAGTATTTAAAAGTTGCAAGTATCCCCGTTCTGTTAGTCTTGAATCAGTCCTACCTAACAAGCCATTTTTAAAAGCTGGTTCTCCATGGCGAACTAAAAATAGCCGCGTCAACCTAGAGCCGTCAGTTGCTTGAGAAACAACGCCATTATCGGTCCTATTATTTGACTCGCCTGCTAGCATACTATTTGTGGCCTTTAATCGAAATTGGACAACCAGCAACAACCAACCAAACGCGGTCGGCGATTTTTGCCAATTCTTGATTTAGCCAACCCGCTTGATCAGCAAAGTCTCTAGTTAATTTTCCTAGCGGTACAATTCCGCTACCAACTTCGTTACTAACAATTATCACCTCTGACTCTATTGTTCTCAAAGCTTCAAGAAACAGCAACTTCTCTTTCTGCCATTGCTCATCAGACTCAGCGGTTTGGCGACACAACCAATTACTTAACCACAGTGTCATGCACTCTATTAAGATAACCTTGTTATTACTCGTTTCTTTACCCTTTTTAAACTCAGTTAACTCGGTCAGTTTGTTAGCGAGAAATAGCGGCTCTTCAACAAGCAACCAATCGCTCGGACGGTCCAACTGATGTTGCGCAATTCTTTGGCTCATTTCTTCGTCACCAGCCGTCGCCGTTGCTACATAACAAATGGCTTGTTTGTTGTTTGATGCTAACGTCTCAGCGAAACGGCTTTTTCCAGAACGTGCTCCCCCCACCACTAAATGAATCATGCCGATACCACCGTTATGCCAAGCAGCAGATATATGACAATTTCCGAAATCTGCTGACTTGCACCTAAAGCATCACCAGTAAATCCTCCGATCTGCCGGATGAAAAGCCAACGCAGTAGAATAAATAACACGACTAAGCTAGCAATAATAATCAGCGCAAAATCCGGAACCAACAGTAGCCCGAGTAAACCAACTGACAAAGCAACTAAAAAATCTGAGAAATACTGTTTTTCCGCCAACGGTTTAACTTTGGCTTTCTCTTCATCGGTGACATAGCTCATAAAATAAATCATGCTGGTCGACAAGCTCCGACTAAGCGGGTGCGCCACTAACAAAGCAATTATTATCGACGGCGTTTGCATCAGTGTTTGATACTTGAACATTAGTACTACCCAAAGTGCCACTGCGCCATAGGTGCCAATTCTAGAATCCTTCATAATGGATAGTTTTTGTTGAGCGGTCCATCCACCACCGAACCCGTCGCAGGTATCCGCTAGTCCGTCCTCATGGAAACAACCGGTCAGTAACACGCTGACCAACATCGAAATCAAAAGCGCAATATTCTCTTCAAATAGAAAACTAGCTAAATAGAAAACAAATGCTACGCTCCCTCCAACAAGCCACCCAATTAAAGAAAAGTATCGGCTTGCTCGGTTCAAGTTCTGCTGGTTGTAATCGAGCTTCAATTTAACCGGTATGCGAGTTAAAAAAGTTAACGCAATCAAGATCAAATTGATTTGTTGTTTTGAGTAATTGAGCAACATGGTTAAACCGCCGTTACCCCTGCGGACTCAAAGCTTGCCATATCATTATAAAAAGAAGCAGCGGCTCGAACTAACGGCAACGCCAAAGCTGCTCCGGTCCCCTCCCCTAAAGCCAGTCCAAGGGATAACAAAGGTTGCGCTTTTAAATCTTGCAACATTAGTTGATGCCCTGGTTCTTTAGACTGGTGACAAAACACCATATACTCACGACTATTTGGTTCGATTCTGGTGGCTAACATTGCAGCGGCGGTTGCGATATATCCATCAATTAAAAGGATTCCGTTTGACTCAGCAGCTGCTAACATTGCCCCCACCATTTGAACGATTTCAAAACCACCAACCGCAGCCAAAATATTAACCGGGTCTTTGAGTGACTCTCCAAGCCGAGAGCGGTGCAACTTAATCGCTTGGTCTATTAATTGAGTTTTTTTGCGAAAAACCTCATCGGTTATGCCAGTTCCTCTACCGACACACTGTTCTACATTCATCCCCGTCAATAGGCATTGAATGGCTGAAGCTGCACTCGTATTACCAATACCCATTTCGCCAAAACCAAACACATTGCAACCTTTGTTTGCATGCTCGCGCGCAACTCGACGCCCCAACTCCAGCCCTTTATTCACTTGTTCAAGTTTCATTGCTGGTTGCTTTGAAAAATCGTTGGTTCCGCTTCCTAGCGAGTTTTGCACTAAGCCCTTATCTTCAATTTTCGATAAAATGCCAGCATCAATGACTACCAACTGCATACTATTGGTGTCGCAAAAACAGTTAATGGCGGCTCCTCCCTGTAAGAAATTAGTAACCATTTGTTGAGTCACTTCAGACGGCGCAATACTAACTCCCTGTTGAGCAATACCATGGTCACCTGCAAACACTAACATGGTAGGCTTGTTTATCTTAACTGGCTGTTGTTTTACAGAAAAAATTCTAGCTAATTGAAAAGCTAGCTCCTCCAACTGACCAAGGGATCCTGGCGGTTTTGTTTTAGCGTTAATTTTGTTTCGAATATCGATATCGAATACGGAGTCTATTTTTTTTATACTAAACATGGCTATCTATACCGACCGACTTCTCGTTTTTAGAATGACGAAAAAGAAGAAACTGCCTATGGCAGAGGTGACTATTCCAACCGGTAAGACTTGCTGATCTAAAATAGACCTTGCGACAACATCTACCCATATCATAAAACTACCACCTACGGCGATACACATCGGTAACACTTTATATAGTTGTGAGCCAACAATAAATCGACAGATATGCGGGACCATAAGCCCAACAAATCCTATACCACCAACATGAGCAACTAGTACGGCGGTTATCATGGAGCAGACAATCAGCATTAATAGCCTCAATCGACTAACCGGTATTCCTAACGTATACGCTCCTTCATCACCTGCTTGGATCGCATTGATCCAATGCCGGTATAAAATAAAAAGAGCTAACCCTACGACGATGGTAATTAAAGGTAATGGTAGCTGTTGCCAACTACTATTAGAGAAACTTCCCATCATCCAGAATAAGAGTGTTGTGGCAGTTTCAGGATCCGAGTAATAGACTACCAAGCTAGTAAAGGCTCCAAGCATAAATGAAACCGCCACCCCAGAAAGTAATAATCGCTCGACCTTAAGAGCGGCATTTCCAGCTAACGCTAGCATTAAAAATACCGAGAAAAAACCACCAAGTAGGGCGCCGACCGTGATAGAAACAATGGCCCCCGAAATTGTTGAGATTGCTAGTACAGCTCCTAAGGAAGCACCAGAAGAAATACCAAATAGATAAGGGTCTGCTAACGGATTACGAGTAACCGATTGCAAAATGGCACCGGTAATAGAAAGACCAGCCCCGGTTAAAAATGCCATTAGAATTCTGGGCAAACGGATTTCCCAAACGATGCGTTGATAGAGAGGTTCAACGCCGCAACTAGAATTATTATCTGTACATACAAATAGACTTTTTAAAACTTGCGAAAGAGACAGGTCAACACTTCCTAAAGTGGTCGAAAAAAAGATGCTAAACAAAGTAAACAAAGAGGCAAAAATAACAAGTGTAGAAAATTGGCGGCGAATCATTGCATACCACCAAGAAAATCATAAGTAATGCGTTGGCCTTGATGAAATGGATGCCCATCAATAGTCGCTTTAATCTTAAATACCGACTGCAAATTCTCCGTAGTTAGCACGTTAGCACAGCTGCCATTGGCCAATATTTCACCTTCATCCATCAGCAATAATCGGTCGCAAAAAGCCGATGCTATATTTAAATCGTGGATACTAAGAATGACGGTAATGCCCATATTTTTAGCCAGTTGTAGTACTTCGATTTGATGTTTAACATCTAAATGATTGGTTGGTTCGTCTAAAATCAAAACGTCTGGTTGTTGCACTATCGCTCGGGCAATCATTACGCGTTGCTTTTCACCACCTGACAATGTATTGAAATCCGCGTTAGCTTTATCTTGTAACTCGACCTCTTCAATCGCACGTTCTATTAGTTCGAGATCGTGACGCGTTGAAAATGAGAGTAATGGTCGATGTGGAATGAGCCCCATAGCAACCACATCAGAAACGTTCATATCAAAATTGGTGGGTGGCTCTTGAACCACCACCGCTATCGATTGCGCCAACTCCCTTCGTGTAAAGTCTTGCACCATTTTGGATTGAAAAGTGAGGGTTCCATTAGACGGAGTATTTTTGCCGTAAAGACACCTAAGAAGTGACGATTTTCCGGCACCGTTAGGGCCAATAATGCCAACAAATTCTCCATTTGAAATATCAAAACTAAGCTTTTTTAAAATAGCGTGATCACCAACCCGCCATGAAAGCTCATGGGCTGAAAAAATAACCGAATTGGTTTTTGATTGATTTTTTTCAACACTAGACAAGAAGATTCGCCTTTACTTACAAATGGAATTCCAAACTAAGCAAAAGACAATAGAGGGAGTTGTATAGCCAAACATTTAAGCCTACATCGCTCTACCGAGTCGCCCGCTCGGAAAAGTTAAAACGGGCAAACAACCCGATACTCTAGATTAGGTGTCCTGGCTTGTCATTTAGCGATTAAACGAAAATAACTTACAGTTGCGGGTACAGCCTCGGAATTTAACCGTGTTCCCCTGCTTCTAGTGCGAACGAATTGTACCATAGAGTCTCAGCTTTAGTGGCTAAAATGCTAATTTGGATGTGAGAAATCGTTATTCTAAGTTTTGCAGGTTGGATTCACGCATTGGTTAGCCACCGCATAATGAGATCCAATTACGCTAAAACGGCGTATTTACAATAAATCCGAGTATTTTAGTAGGATTTAGCTGGTTTTTGTACAAAAAACAGCCAATTTTTCACCAAAAGGGGTGTATTTGCCGGTCAATTCTGAGAAAATACGCGCCCTCCAGAGAGTGTGATAGTTAATTTATGTTCAAAGCATCTGAAAATTTGTTTGGCTACCCAAAGTATTGGGCTGAGTGTTATGGCAGAGCCAAATTTTTACCTATGTCTCGTGCTGAAATGGACGTGCTCGGCTGGGATAGCTGCGATATCATCATTGTTTCCGGTGATGCTTACGTCGACCATCCGAGTTTTGGAATGGCCGTTATTGGACGTTTTTTAGAGTCACAAGGATTTCGGGTTGGAATCATTTCACAGCCGGACTGGAACGATCCTGAATCTTTCAAAGCGTTAGGCGAGCCCAACCTGTTCTTCGGTATTACCGCTGGCAATATGGACTCAATGATTAATAGATATACTGCCGATAAAAAGATTAGAAATGACGATGCATACACTCCTCATGGCGTCGCCGGAAAACGTCCAGACCGCGCAGTCATAGTTTACACTCAAAAATGTCGCGAAGCTTATCCCAATGTACCAACGGTGATCGGTGGAATAGAAGCAAGCCTACGACGAATTGCCCAGTATGATTATTGGAGCGACGAAGTTCGACGCTCGGTTCTGATTGACTCGGCTGGCGATATTCTACTTTACGGTAATGCTGAAAGAGCGATGGCGGAAATTGCTCACCAAGTATCAATGGGTCGAAAAATCAGTGATATCACTGATATCCCAGGAACAGCATTAGTCCGAGATGAAATACCAGAAGGTTTTACCGAAGTTGATTCGACTCGAATCGACTGGCCTTCCGATAAAGAACTAATCAAGAACTTTGGTAAAGGTAACCCTTACGATTATAAAGAACCAAGTTCCGATGAATGCCAAACAAAACAGAAGGCTAATCAAAGCGCAAATCAAAACGATGAAGTCCCTATTCAGTTTACTGAAAAAACCGTTGTGCCTATGCCATTATTGGGTAAGGCCGGTTTAGATACTAAGACCACCGTTATTCGCTTACCATCATTTGAAAAAATTAAAGGTGATTCAGCGCTATATGCCCATGCATCAAGAATTCTTCACCTTGAATCTAATCCGCATAATGCTCGAGTTCTAGTACAAAAACACGGTAATAAAGAAGTATGGGTTAACACCCCACCAATTCCTTTGGGCACTGATGAAATAGATGGCGTTTTTGACCTTGAGTATGAACGTGTGCCTCACCCCGTTTATGGTGATGCGAAAATACCGGCATACGATATGATTCGTTTCTCCGTTAATATAATGCGAGGCTGTTTTGGCGGTTGTACTTTTTGCTCTATAACCGAACATGAGGGACGAGTAATCCAGAGTCGTTCTCAAGAATCGGTAATCAAAGAAATTGAAGATATGCGAGACAAAGTACCTGGATTTACCGGTACGGTTTCTGACCTAGGTGGTCCCACCTCAAATATGTACCACCTCAATTGTAAAGATGATGAAATTCAAAAGAATTGTAGAAAACTATCGTGTGTTTACCCAGTGATCTGCAAAAATTTAATAACCGACCATAGTCAAACGACTCAGCTTTATCGAAAGGCTCGTGCAGTTCCCGGAGTTAAGCGTGTAGCCATTGCCTCTGGACTTCGATACGACTTGGCGGTTGTTGATCCTGAATATGTGAAAGAATTAGTGACACATCATGTAGGCGGTTATTTGAAAATTGCCCCTGAGCATAGCGAAAAGAATACCTTAGACAAAATGATGAAACCTGAAATGGATAGTTATGATGAGTTTAAGCGTATGTTCGAACAGTTCTCGAAAGAAGCAGGAAAAAAGCAATACCTTATACCTTATTTTATCGCTGCTCATCCCGGTTGTGACGATACTGACATGTTGAATCTTGCACTTTGGTTAAAGCGTAATAAGTTCCGCTTGGACCAAGTTCAAAATTTCTATCCTTCGCCAATGTCATTAGCAACAGCGATGTACCACTCAGAGAAAAACCCGTTAAGCAAGGTTACCTATAAAAGCGAAGCCGTATATACCGAAAAGAATTTAGAACGAAGACGTTTACACAAAGGTTTTTTACGTTATCACGACGAGAAAAATTGGCCTATGCTGAGAGAGGCACTCATTGAAATGAATCGCGCTGAGTTGATTGGTGATGGGCCAAACCAACTGATCCCTGCAACTCCCAAAAATGCAAAACATACTCGTAAGCCGAGCTATAAAAATGCCGCGAAACGGACGAGTAAACAACGCTAAACCAATCGCATGAAATTTATTTTTAAGAAATAGCGACAACCGTTATTCTATGAAGAAAAACGGTTTCGGCTTTTAGAAAAATAGAGTGTTTCCAAGACTAGTATTTATAGCAAAATTTAGGACAATTTTTACCAGTCTGTTCGTGCTTCGCTATGCTTGAAAGTCTCGGTACTAATTAATACATCACAGGCATAGTTTTCTATACCATTTTCACTAACAATTTTGTTCAGTTCAGTAATAACATCGTGCTTGGTTTTGCCGTGAATCATGGTGAAAAGGTTATAAGGCCAATCTGGTAATTGTCTTTGACGATGATAACAAAGACTAATCTTTTCCTGTAATCCAAGTAAAGCGCCTATTTGATCAACCTCGTCATCGGGAATGTCCCAAACGACAATAGCATTTTCTTCATAACCAACTAAGTCGTGGTCAATAACCATCCCAAAACGACTGATCACGTTTGAGTCAACTAAGTCTTTTATAAAACTCAATAGTTCAGCTTCACTCACTCCACTTGATTCAGCCAACGCTTTGTAGGGTTCTTCACAAATCGGTAACCCCTTTGATAGGTAGTTAAGTATTTTACGTTGTTGATTGATATTCATCATAACGTAATTACCATGTCACTGTGATATGACTCCAATACCGGCAAGTTCAACATAGGAAAGTCCATGTGCTGACTTAAATCCTCTAATACCGCTTGCAGTTTTTTCTCGGAGTTACTTTGCACCACAAACCAAAGGTTATAGTCATGCTCACGAAGGTAATTGTGAGTAACTTCATTGTAAGAGTTAACCAGGTGAGCGATGTCTTTGACTCGCTCATGGGGAACCTTTAGCGCAGCGAGAGTACTAAATGAGTCATTTTTTCGCTTAACCACGGAGCCAAACCGACTAATCACCTTAGCCTCCTCTAGCTCTTTTAAACGATTAATGACCCATTTAGTAGACTCACCTAGACCCTCGGCAATAGCCTCAAAAGGCCGCTCGCAAAGAGGAAAGTTATTTTGTACGCGGTTAATTAACGCGATATCTTTGTCAGATAATTTTAGCGTCAAGGCTTTTTCTCCAATTGCGCTAATCGATTGATAAGACAATTATAAGTTCAAATCGCTAAGATTCCAATGCAGCAATACTATTCAACCTGAACTCAGGATGGTGATTCTTTAAAACTCCCATAAATTCAGAAGGTTAGTTGTACTCGCGCTCCCCCTATGCCACTACTTAGGTCGATTCTAGAACCTACGATGCAGGTTTTAGAATCAGTGACGCAAACTTTCATGCAAAGGTTAGCCTATTCGCAGCTCAAAGTATTTAGCTTCTTGTCCTGCTAAACCAAACCAATAGCCGATGAGTTGGCCAATAAATGCACAAAGGCATAACGACCATAAGCAGCCAGAAATAGGCCGTTTGTGGCATAAATGTCTGTGCCTTTGTCTCCTGGAGTCCATAAACGTAGTTAATATTAACCGGAGTATTCGGCGATAACCCATCCGTCCCAGGAGCTGGCATCCATAGATAGCACACAATCATTAACCCCCAAGCGCAGATGCTCCAATAAAGCAAAGCACGTTTATCATATCCCCAACGACTAAGCAGATACAAAATAACGAAAGGTATCCATCCATGAAATGAAGATAAACCGCGTGCAAACAAGGGAATTGAGTCCCTGAACATATATTCAGTCATTCCAATCAATGGAAAACCGAAAAGCGTAGCGAAAAAGTCAGCAACCCAAGCAATTTGAGGTAATAGGATACCGACTCCCGCCATGCTCACAAGCAGCCGGTTTTGTAGCCAAATACCGGCCAAAACCATTAAAATAGCAACATCGCAGAAATACAGAAAATTAGATGGACCGTAAGTTAGCCAATAAAAAGGGATCAAGACCGCCATAAATATGCTGTAAGACCACTTTAAGGTTTGTGAAATAGGAGCTATCTCATTAGTTGTGTTAGTAACTACCGAGTCTTTAGGTTCGATTGCGATTGTTTTGTTATCCATTAAATTCTCGAATGGGCTTGCTTTGCCCGCTGCCAAAAGGTGCAGCTATTTTCAACTATCACTAACGGAGCTTCGACTAGTTCCACAAAAGTCGCAATCCATCTATACAATAGTATAATCATATTATACTTCTTACGCCCATTGAACTGTATGTGGCCATTCAATGGCAGCTAGTTACACCCATCGCACCTTCTACTGTCGTTTTCTAAGCTCGCTAAGCGTCGATCACTTACGTCAAAATCAGTACTAACCACTTTCATGGTAAACGACCCAAAGATACACTGCACAACAAAATGAGAACTAGGCTAACTCATTGAGCATCTGTATTTGTAACCGGTGTCTTGCTCATGTTACGCTATCATCAATTAGCTAAGGAATAAGCAAATGATAAAAGAAAATAACGCAGTGACCTTTACTAAACGGCTGAACTATACAGTCAGCGAAGTAACGGTAGAAGAGTTCTTATCGGTGCTCTCTAATTGCGAGAAGAATGAAAAGAATAAGGCTCTACTGGATAATATTGAGTCGAAATTTTCTACTGGAAGCGAAATTACTATAAACCAATAGGATCTTAAATGCCTGGTTTTAAGCGGCAAACGCTTATTTCAAAATATTTGAAAGTTCGTGACGCTAGCCTTGCTATAGCAGCCCCTCTTTCAGCAGAAGACATGCAAATACAGTCAATGCCTGATGCTTCACCAATCAAGTGGCATTTGGCACATACCACATGGGCGTTTGAAACTTTTTTCTTGAAAGCCTTCGTTAAAGATTACAAAGCGTTTGATCCGGCCTACGAATATTTGTTCAATTCCTATTACAATGCGGTAGGCGAACAATATTTACGTTCTAACCGTGGCCTGTTAAGCCGCCCCAGCATCGAGCGGGTATTAGATTACCGCCATGCGATCGATAGCCAGATACTCAGCTGGTTAAATGAAACAGAACAACTATCAACTTCCCAGCTAGAACGTTTTGAGCTAATGCTTAATCACGAACAGCAACATCAAGAATTAATGCTTACCGATATTAAACACGCACTTTTTCTTAGCCCTGAATACCCTGCTTATCATGCCGGTAGTAATGAAGACTATCCTCACTCGCCGATGTCATGGCTTGAGTTTGAAGGGGGGCTCAAGTCAGTGGGCGCTCATGGAGAGCATTTTTACTTTGATAATGAAGGCCCTCGACACCAAGTATATGTCCACCCTTTTCGTTTAGCCTCTCGCTTAGTTACAAACGCAGAATATTTAAACTTTATTGAAGATGGCGGTTACCAAACCTCAAAGTATTGGCTTTCCGAAGCTTGGTACAATATCAAAGAGCAATCGATCGACAAACCGCTTTATTGGCAGAAAAAAAATGATCAATGGTACCAATTCAGCCATGCTGGGCTAGTGCCGCTAGAGCCAAATGCGCCGGTTATGCATCTTAATTATTTTGAAGCGAACGCCTATGCTGCTTATGTTGACAAACGATTACCTACCGAGCATGAATGGGAAGTTGCGGCAGTCATAAAAGGTGGCGAAGGCGAATTTTATCGACAGGACAGTATGTTGCCGAGAGCCATCAAAGGCGTTTCTCTTGAACAAATGTTTGGTGAGCTTTGGCAGTGGACATCGAGCAGCTATAACGCTTACCCTGGTTTTAAAGTAAAAGATGGTGCCATAGGCGAATACAATGGCAAATTCATGGTTAATCAATATGTTTTACGAGGCGGCTCAGTAGCTAGTCCTAGTGGACATATTCGAAGCACTTATCGCAACTTTTTTTATCCAAATGCAGCTTGGCAATTCACCGGAATTAGGCTAGCGGAGAGTACATAATGGACGAAGAGCATAATACTAGCAGTGGCTATTCTATAGATTACGGCAATAGTAGTTCGGTGAGCCTGAAAACAAGGCCAACCAGAACTACTTTGACGACGGAGCAGCAGGTATTTTTTGATGATGTAATGATTGGGCTTCAGCAAACGCCAAAAACTCTGCCTTGCAAGTACTTTTACGATGATAAAGGCTCTCAACTTTTTGAAGCCATTTGCGAACTCGACGAATATTATGTGACTCGGACCGAGCTTGCGCTACTTAATCAAATTAAGGAAGAACTGTCGTCACTTATTGGCCCTGAGTCGAGCATTATCGAACCTGGCGCTGGCGCTGGTATTAAAATTCAAACGTTATTGAAAGCGCTAGATGCGCCGAACAATTACGTTCCAATGGATATCTCAAGCGATTTTCTGTTTTACAGTGCACAAATAATTCAAAAGCGTTTTCCTGATATCGAAGTATTCCCTATTCAAGGCGACTTTACCCAACCCGTGGAGTGGGTAGGTACTAAGCAATCTGGCAAGAGTATCGTTTTTTTCCCTGGCTCAACCATCGGAAATTTCGAACCCGATCAAGCAATTGATTTTTTGAAAAATATGGCTGCTTTAATCGGCGACAATGGCGCTTTAATTGTCGGTGTTGACCTAATGAAGGATGCCAACATTCTGGAAGCAGCGTACGATGATAAGCAAGGTATCACAGCGCAGTTCAATAAAAACTTACTAACGAGAATTAACCTTCAACTAAACGGCAAGTTTAATCTCGATAAATTTACCCATAAAGCATTAGTCAACTTTGAAAAACAACGTGTTGAAATGCATCTAGTCAGTCAAGTAGAACAACAGGTTAGCATTAATGGTCAAACTATCCATTTTCAATGTGGAGAATCAGTTCACACCGAAAACTCTCATAAATACACCGAACAGTCATTTGTTGAAATAGCTAAAAAAGCAGGCTTACAAAGGAAAAAGACCTGGGTGGACGAAAACGGATTATTTAGTATTCACTACTTAACATTGGCGTAATTTCTGTTATTGATAGTTTGAAGCGCTGAAAATGTCTCGGTACTATTCTTACTCGCTAGAATCGACAGATAAATAGAATAGCAACAATAAAAAAGGCAGCCTTTAAATTAGCTGCCTTTTTTAAAAAAACTACAACAAATAGCTTTTTTAGATTTCGAAAGGATCCCGGCGAACAATTGTTTCTACTCGGTCTGGTCCGGTAGAAACAATATCAACTGGAACACCAACAATTTCTTCGATTTTAGCGATGTAATTTTTAGCAGCCTGCGGTAACTCATCCCAAGACTGAACGCCAAATGTATTCTCGCTCCAACCAGGCATTTCCATGTATTGAGGTTTAACTTGCGCATAACCTTCGGCGCCAACCGGCGTGGTGCTCATTTCGCCATTTTCTGGACACTGGTAAGCGGTACAAATCTTAATCGTTTCTAAGCCATCTAATACGTCTAATTTTGTAAGACAAATGCCGGTAACACTATTTACTTGGATAGCACGACTTAAAGCAACGGCATCTAACCAACCGCACCGTCTTGGACGACCGGTAGTCGCACCAAATTCATGTCCTTTTTCCCCTAACCGTTGTCCGACATCGTCAAACAACTCAGTCGGGAAAGGGCCGCCACCAACTCGCGTGGTATACGCTTTTGTAATGCCTAGAACATAATCAAGGTAGAGTGGTCCAAAGCCTGAACCGGTAGCAGTGCCGCCAGCGGTCGTGTTTGAAGAAGTTACAAAAGGAAAAGTTCCATGGTCAATATCTAATAAAGTTCCTTGTGCACCTTCAAATAATAATGATTCACCATTTTCTCTGGCTAGGTGTAAGGTATAAGGTATATCTTCCACCAAGTCCTTTAACATGTCCGCATATCCTAGACACTCTTGGTAAACTGATTCAACCGTTATTTCTGGTTGTTTAAAGTAATTAACCAAAATAAAGTTATGGTATTCAAGAATTTCGGTTAGTTTTTCTTTTAATCTTTCAGGATAGAATAAGTCGTCAACTCGCAAGCCTCGACGTGCTACTTTATCTTCGTAGGCGGGACCAATTCCACGGCCAGTTGTCCCTATTTTCTTACCATCACTCTTAGCGGCTTCTCGCGCTTGATCTAAAGCAATGTGGTACGGAAGGATTAATGTACAAGCCGGGCTAACCCTAAGACGTTCGCTAACCGGAACGCCATTATTGACTAACATCTTCATTTCTTTCGCTAAAGCTTCTGGAGAAAGAACGACGCCATTACCAATCAGACACTTTACGTTGTCCCGTAGGATTCCCGAAGGAATTAAATGTAAGACTGTTTTTTTGCCGTCTATGACCAGTGTATGACCGGCGTTATGGCCTCCCTGAAAACGAACAACCGCACTAACGCGATCGGTTAGAAGGTCAACAATTTTACCTTTACCTTCATCGCCCCACTGGGTGCCTAAAACAACTAGATTCTTTGAACTGCTGGTATTATTTGTCATAAGGGTCTATTAAAAATATCTTGGTTCTGCAGGAAACCGCGAATTGTACTCTCATCGGGCGATAATTTCTGCTTTTTTTGCTGTTTTTTTAGTCGATTTATCGTATTCGGTTGGTTTTCATCAACTTGACTAACTGCCACAAAAAAGGGGCTAAAAGCCCCTTTTAATTCATAGCATGCTAGTAATTACTTACTTTTTGCCCGTCGAACTCTTCAAGTATTTAAAAAAGTCACTGTCGGGGCTTACCACCATAACATCACCTTTATTCTCGAAAGACAATTTATACGCATCCATACTTCTTAAGAATGCGTAAAATTCAGGATCCTTATTGTAGGTTTCAGCATAAATCTCAGCGGCGTCAGCATCGGCTCTACCGCGGGTTGTCCGAGCATACTCATCAGCTTCCGCAAGGGTGCGTAGAACATTTGCGTCGGTTTTAGCAATAACGATATTACCTTCTTGCTTTCCTTCACTTCGTATCAATTTTGCTTGCGCTTTTCGCTCAGAGATAATCTGGTCATAAACGTTTTTCAATACACGTGAAGTATAGTTAACTTTCTTCACTCGAATATCAACCACTTCTAAACCATATTCAGGTACCTTAGAGTTCACGAAAGTTCTTATATCACCCATTAACTCTTCACGCTCGCCCGAAATCGCTTGTTCTAAGGTTCGTTTACCAAACTGGTTACGTAATCCATTATCAACAAACCCTTCGATAAAACCTTCTGCTTTGCGGAAGTTTCCACTGGTTCTAATATAGAATTTAGCAAAATCAGTTACCTTCCACTGGACATAGGTATCAACATCGAGAAACTCTTTATTTTGAGTTGTAAAAACGTCTGGCGAACCATCCATTAATTGAACACGGGTATCAATAATAACAACCGAGTGCCAAGGCAATTTAAAATGCAGCCCCGATGAATAAACTAGCGGTTCGTTACTGTCATCACGAAGAACCTTACCAAATTGAAGAGTTAAACCTTTGTCAGTCTCCTCAACAATAAAAATCGATTTAGAAGCAATCACTAGAACAATTAAAAGTCCGATGATGCCAAATAAGCCTTTAGTAGACATTATTGGTTCTCCTTATTCTTCTTCATTATCTGATCCAAAGGCAAGTACATCATATTGTTGCCACCTTCTGTATCAATCATTACTTTGGTTGATTTAGACATTACTTCTTCAACCGTTTCTAAATATAAACGTGTTCTTGTCACTTCCGGTGCTGCGATATATTGAGGAAGTAATTGCTTAAAACGCGCAACCTCACCATTTGCTTTAGCCAATATTGTCGCTCGGTAAGCATCCGCTTGCTGCTTCATTTTCTCGGCTTCTGCTTTCGCTAATGGAAGTTTTTCGTTCTGATAAGCTTCGGAGTTTTGAATTTCTCTTTTTGCATCCTGTGCAGCTCGGTTAACTTCTTCAAAAGCTTCATTTACTTCACGTGGCGGACGAACACGCTTAAGTGTTACTGTACGTACGCTTAATCCACTCTTGTACTGTGCGAGAACCTGGTCAATTTCAACTTTAAGTTCGTCTTGAATTCGCTCTTTATCCGTCGTCAAAATAGCATCAACATTAATGCTACCGACCACTTGACGCAAAGCACTTTCCGAGGCCTGTTCGAGCGTTGATTCAACATTGCCTAATTTAAATAAATAATCTTCAGGAGATGCCACTTGGTATTGAATACCCACATCAACCTCAACAATATTGATATCTTTGGTTAGCATAACCCCGCTAACCGATGCATTTCTCATTTCATCGGTATTAACTTTTGTTAGTTTCTCAATGCCCGTTGGTAACCAGCCCAATCCAGCGCCAACGGTTCTGTCATATTGACCAAAGTGTAAAACTACACCTTTCTCTGCTTCGTCAATAGTATAGATTCCAGAAAAAGCCCAAAGTATGCCGATCAATACCGCACCAGTAGCAAAGAAACTTGCTCCTCCGCCAGAGGATGACTTGCCGCCACCTTTTTTTCCACCACCGAAAATGCCGGTAACCTTTTTAACCAATTCGTCAAGATCAGGCGGCCCATCTTGATTATTCCGCTTACCCCACGGATCTTTATCATTATTATTACCTGGCTGATTCCAAGGCATAGTTTTCTCCACTTTATGGATTAATTAATTATCGAAAGGCTACGTAACTGTCGCCTCTGTTCACTTTCAACTTATACGCATTTGTTCAGCAATTAGAGCCGAACGAAATATCTTTTATACATCATTTTGCATTTCAAAATCTTCTAATACCGAAAAGCAAGGAATCTCACCAACACAACACTGCTCTAAGCGTTGATTGGTCTGTCGATTTAAGCGACGCCAATCCGCTGCGTCAATTTTGATATCTACATCCATACTACCGTCATCATTAACTTTCTCTCCGGTAATAACGTGCAAATTATACAATTCACTCCGAATATCTAGATTTGGGGGTAAAATCAATAATTTCAAGTCTAACCAGTCAATTTCCAACTGCTGACCGATAGTCTGTAATACCAGCTCAACACCTTCGCCAGTTTTGGCTGAACACCAAACCCGGTTAAGAACTTCATTACTCCCCTTACTGTTCTCCGCTAGCTGAGTACCATCACTTAGAGCGCTGCCTTCAACCTTAGGTGTTACCTGCTCTAACTGGTCAATTTTGTTAAAAACTTCAATCACCGGCACATCACCCGCGCCGATTGACTCTAGAACACCGTAGACCTGTTCTATGTTGTCTTCCTTCCGAATGTCTGACGCATCAATAATATGTAACAAAATATCAGC
>CAJQOL010000049.1 GCA_905479925.1 uncultured Kangiellaceae bacterium
CAATGCCGTTAAAATCTTCTCTCTTAATGGTTCCTCATGAAGCTCTTCATCTTCATCAAGCCATTGTTGAATGGGTAGTTCCACTAAAAAGTCCGCTTTAAGGCGATCTTCTAGTCCAGGAACATCCCACATCTCATCAATACTTTGTGGCGGTATATACTGACTAACAACGGTATTTAGTACGTCAATACGTAATGACGTTATGGTACCTGAGACGTCCTCTGTAGACATCAACTCGGCACGCTGCTCGTAGATAACCTTACGCTGATCATTAGCAACATCATCATATTCAAGTAGATTCTTACGAATATCAAAGTTGCGTGTTTCAACCTTCTTTTGAGCGTTTTCAATCGCTCGTGAAACCCATTTGTGTTCTATAGCTTCGCCTTCTTCCCAACCCATTTTTTGCATCATTGATGCCATGCGATCCGAAGCAAAAATTCTCATTAAGTCATCTTCTAACGATAGATAGAATCGACTGTGTCCTGGATCACCCTGTCGACCTGCTCGACCTCGTAACTGATTATCAATTCGACGAGATTCATGACGCTCGGTACCAATAATAGCTAAGCCTCCAGCGTTAAGAACTTGGTCGTGACGCTCCTTCCAATCTTCCGTCAACTTAGCAATTTTTTCATCACTAGGATTTTTTATTGCATCAATATCCGCCTGCAAGCTACCACCTAATACAATGTCGGTACCTCGTCCTGCCATATTTGTGGCTATAGTCACACTACCCGCGCGTCCCGCCTGAGCAATAATGTCAGCTTCCTTAGAGTGAAATTTAGCGTTTAGAACTTGATGTTTTATTTTCTTTTCTTTTAAAACTCTGGATAGTATTTCTGAGGATTCTACTGAAGCGGTACCAACTAATATCGGCTGACCTAATTCACGACGCTCAAGAATGTCCTCAATAATTGCCATGTATTTTTCTTGCTTAGTAAGGAAAATAAGGTCTCCCAAATCATTACGAAGCATTGGCTTATTGGTTGGCATCACTACTACTTCTAAACCATAAATCTGATTTAACTCGAATGCCTCGGTATCCGCAGTACCGGTCATCCCGGAAAGTTTATCGTATAATCTAAATAAGTTCTGGAAGGTGATCGAAGCCAATGTTTGGCTTTCATTTTGAATATTTACATTCTCTTTAGCTTCAACCGCTTGGTGCAAACCGTCAGACCATCTTCTACCGGGCATCGTTCGCCCAGTATGCTCATCAACGATAACAACTTCATTATCTTTAACAATATAATCAACGTCTTTCTTGAAGAGTGCGTGCGCTCTAAGAGCAGCATTAACATGATGAAGCAGAGATATAGAAGCGGCGCTATAAAGGTTTTGACCTTCGGTTAATAATTTGTTTTCAATCAGAAGATGCTCTACTTTCTCTTGACCTTTCTCACTTAGATGCACCTGTTTGGCTTTTTCATCAATAGAAAAATCACCACTTTGCTGATCTTCTTCATCCGTTTGTAACTCGAGGCTTGGGATTAATTTATCAATCGCTCGATACATATCCGAACTATCTTCGACCGCGCCGGAAATAATTAGCGGTGTTCTTGCCTCGTCAATTAAAATTGAGTCAACTTCATCAATGATTGCATAGTTAAGTGCACGCTGTACCTTTTCTTCAATCGAAAATGCCATGTTATCGCGCAGATAATCAAAACCATATTCATTGTTGGTTCCAAAGGTTATATCGCAAGCATAGGCTTCACGTTTTGTTTCTGTATCTTGACCAGAAAGTATGACGCCAACACTAAGTCCTAAAAACTTATACAGCGGCCCCATCCAATCGGAGTCACGTTGAGCGAGATAATCATTAACGGTAATTATGTGAACACCTTTACCATCCAACGCATTCAAATAAGCCGCTAATGTCGCTACTAACGTTTTACCTTCACCGGTTTTCATTTCGGCGATTTTTCCGTTGTTGAGCACCATTCCACCAATTAGCTGCACATCAAAGTGGCGCATATTAAGCACCCTTTCACCGGCTTCACGAACAACAGCAAACGCTTCAATTAGAATATCGTCTAAGGTCTCACCTGCCGTCAGTCTATCTCTAAACTTCTGAGTAGAGTCTTTCAGCTCTTCATCAGACAATGACTTAACAGAATCAGCTAATGCGTTGATTTGAAGCACGCGTTTGTTCATCTGCTTAACTAGACGTTGATTTCGACTGCCAAATACTTTGGTTAAAATGTTTCCAAACATGGATAAATACTACCTAATCGGTTTAAATTTATAGTTAATTGTCTAAATTATCGCTCTGCGACCGCCCTAAAGCGCTGATTGCTGCCAAAAATACAACATTGATCGCAAATTTAATCGCGGAATTGTACCTTGTTAGCCCCGTCAACTCTAGCTAAACATGAGTATAGTGCGTAGCTACACCAAGAAACCCGGCGGTAAACAGCGGTCTTTTTATCATAGAGACTCATATTAGGAGGATAAGCGCAGCTGATTGGGCTCTTCTTCCTTTGATCACGGACCTAAAATAGGCATTTTTCAACAATTTGCATTATCATGGGGACAAACCTTCAACTTCTCAACAAGGATATCCATGCAAATCAGTTCTCCGTGGAAATCAGACTTTCCAAGTTTAAACAATAATGACTTTTGCTATTTAGATTCCGCTGCAACCTGCCAATCACCAACGCCGGTTATTGAAGCAATAAGAGATTATCTGATTAATGGCCAAGGTAACGCGGGTAGAGGGATGCATGGGCTTAGCGAAGGTGCAACTGACGCAATTGAAAGTTGCCGTATTCGTGTGGCTAAATTTATTGGAGCGAACTCCTCGCAAATAATATTTACCAAAGGCGCAACGGAGTCAATCAACTATGTTGCGTCTAATTTGAGGGAACAAATAGGACCCCGTGACTCCATACTAATTACTGAAATGGAGCACCATTCAAACCTTCTTCCTTGGCAACGACTATGCCGACAAACCGGAGCGAGGCTCAACGTTGTGCCGCTCGGTTCTAATGGAGAGCTAGACCTCACAAATCTCGAGCTATTATTAAATGACCAATGCGCACTATTTGCGTTTAGCCATGGTTCAAACGTACTTGGTTGCCAACCTCCAACAGAAACCCTAATAAAAGCGGCAAAAGCAGCAAAGGTCAAAACTCTGCTGGATGGAGCCCAGTACATCTCTCACAACCCATTAAACGTCAATCAACTTGACTGCGACTATTATGCTTTTTCCGGACACAAACTTTACGCATCCTCTGGCAGTGGTGTGCTCTATTGTAAAGATATTGAGTCGCTAGAACCTTTTTTACTAGGCGGCGGCGTTGTTAATCGAGCCAGTCTAACAAATTACCTATTGAAGGATGATCTTTACCGTTTCGAAGCGGGAAGCGCTAACCAAGTCGCATTAATTGGATTATCCGCAGCCATAGATTATATTCAAACCATTGGTCTGGCGGCAATCATGGAACACGAAAAAAATCTAGCTCTGCAACTCAAACAGACCGTAGAAAGCTACCATTCCTTTAAGGTTGTTTCTCACGTTAATAGTCATAACTTAGTCAGCTTTCATTCAGAGAAGATTCATTCTCATGATATCGCATCAATTCTCGCGGAGCATAACGTCGCGGTTCGTGCGGGTCACCATTGCGCGCAACCTTGTCTTAATGCTGTGGGCTTGAAACATTGCGTTCGTGCATCGGTCGGCTTATATAACGACAGTCATGATATTGAACGGTTTTCTAAAGGACTAGCTGAAATCGAGCGAAATTTTAGCTAATTGCTCACTAAAGACTATCTCACCTTTTCTTTACGCAAGCTGGTAGCAGCATTCTTATGTTGAAGTTTGACGCGTTCTTTTATGCTTTTCTAACGCAGTATCTCCGCTGCGGAACCAGCTGAATCAAAGCCTAATAATTGCTTATGTAACCTTTTGTCGATTCATTAGTTTAAACTATTCGGCAACTCAGAATTAATTTTAATCGACTAAAATTTAAAATAAAGGCAACTCCATGAAGAATAAAAAAGCGTTTGTTCAACACCGAATATTTAAGCTATTTTTGGCTCTCAATATCACTTGGTTAACCGTGCTCTGCCATGCTGAGCAAAAAACAGCCATCGAAGTTGGTCCGGCAATTGGCTCTAACCTTCCACCACTAAATGTATTAGATCAGTTTGAAAACCGGCAAAAGATGAGCAATGTTATTAAAAATAAAGGCGCCATCATCACTTTTTTTAGGTCGGCCGATTGGTGTCCGTTTTGTAAATCTCATTTGAGAGAGCTAAAAGCGCAAGCTGAAACATTTAGAAAAATGGGCTATGGCGTTGTTGCTATCTCTTACGATTCACCGGAAATTTTGCGAGAATTCTCCTACAATGAGGAACTTAATTTTTCGCTTCTTTCAGATCAAAACGTCGAGTCTTTTAAAGCCTTAAACGTGGTTAATCAAAAATATAAACCCGGTGATCGACACTACGGCATTCCTTACCCAGGCGTTGTTTTGGTTGATAATAAAGGGGTGGTGATAGAAAAGTATTTTTTTGAAGGGTATCGTAAACGAGTAAAGTTCGACCAGTTAGCAAAGAAACTTGCGGCTAAGAATTAGTGTATTTACGGTGCTCAGTTGCCGTTCAAAGCTAAGCTAAGCTAAATGAAACGCTTAATCACCAATTTAATCTAAACGCTTTTGAGTTTAACTCCTAGAAAACAGCCTAATGCTAAGGCTATTTTCTAGGAGTTATTACGCATCTGTTTTCCATTAATAAAATTATTGAGCCAACTCTTCTTCAATAATTTCCTCAAAAACTTCAAACGGTTGAGCGCCTCGTACGGTTATTCCATTGACAAAAAACATCGGAGTCGCTTGTACGCCTAGCTGGCTTCCTTCAGCTATTTCTTGATTGACTTTTGCCGTAAAACGTCCGCTGTTTAAACATTGCTGAAATCGTGGACCGTCCATTCCAATAAGCGCAGCCTGAGTAATAATCTGTTCAGCAGAAAGCTTCTTTGGATTAAATAACATATAGTCATGAAGCTTCCAGAAAAATTCCGATGATTGATCGTTAGCGCACAAACTGGCCTCAGAGGCCCTAAAAGCATCTTTGTGAAAATTTAGCGGGTACTGCTTGTAAACGATTCTAACTTGATCTTTGTATCGCTCTTTTATCTTACGTACCGTTTTATCTGCTCGAGCACAATAGGGACATTGAAAATCCGAATACTCAATTAGCGTTATCTTTGCGTCCGCCTTTCCCCACGTTGGAGCACCATTAATTGCAATATCAACGCGCGGTCTTTCGGGCTTCTTAAGATTAATAACAACGTTGTGTTGTTTACTTTGTTGATCTAACCATTGAGCCATTCGGTTTCGTGTTTTCTGTTGTACAATGTAATCTCTTACCTGCTGTTTTAATTTTAGATTAATTTTATCTGCTGGAATTTGTTTATCTACAATAAATTGAGCAACCTCTGAATCTGACGCCGATGGGTTCTTGATAATATGAGTCTGTACAAATTGATCCGGGCTCATCCCTTGGCTCAGTGGATGTTTAGCAACAAACCGTTGCAAAAGCTCACTTCTTAATTGACCATATTTTAAGTCATAAAGTTTTCTCTCGGCGTCATAAAGTTTATCCGCAATCGGATCTATAATCTGCTGATAGGTAATCACTTGATTATCAACAATTGCCGCCGCACGATTATCTTTTTGAGGCGCAGCGAAAAGGTTAGTCGTCATAGTTAATGCTGCAATGGTACAAAGAATTACAGTAAATCTGCTACGCAAAGGCGGAAGTGATCGGAGGTTTTTCATCATAGCTCTCTAGAACCTTAAATTCTATTTATAAGTGCCAATAATATGCCCGTAGACGTTATTGGCTAGACATTTTCTACCAAATAATTAGCGGGCTATCTTAAGCGGTTGCTGACTAAGATTCAATCTTATACCCCAACAAAGATTAATCGTTACAAAATAGCGTATTTTCAGTTGACAGCATTAATGCTGTCATTGTTCCATTTGCTCACACTCTAACCTTCTAAACCAAACAACTTCCCGCGTACCATTCCACGATACTGACCGGGAGTTATTTTATTCTTTTGTTTAAACTGTCTAGCAAAAAAGCCATTGTCTTTGTAACCTAAATGGTCAGCGATATCCTGATGGCTTAGGTTAGTTTCCTTTAACAATTCCTTTGCGGCGCTCATCTTAAGATCAACTCCGTAAGCTAGCGGTGACTTTCCGACCGCTGCTTTAAAGCGTCGTGAAAAATTTCGAGGGCTCATATTGGCCATATCACTGAGTGACTTAAGGTCAAAGGACTGTGAAAAATGGCTTTGCATCCAATGTTGCACTTCTAGAATACCTTCATCAGGATGTCGACTAGCGCCTTTAGCAAACCAAGGCTTATCATAAGTTCGGTTTATTTCGTGACTATAATGCTGTTCGATGATTTGACTAACCTCCTTTCCATATTGGTTTTCAATAAAATAGAGAATCAAATCAACCAAAGCATTAATACTACCGGTACATATCACATTACCGTCTTGGGTAATGAAATGCTGTCTTTGAAGGTTTACCGCAGGATACTTATTTTCAAAATTGTCAAAATAATACCAATGAGTGGTTGCTACTTTACCGTTCAAAATTCCCGCTTCCGCCAGCAAACAAACGCCTGTACCAGTGGCAACAATTTGTTTTTGGCGTTGATACTGTAATTTTAACCATTCGATCAGCGCCCGGTTTCTCTCTAGAACAACATCAGGATTACCCCAAATAGGGGGGACAAAGATAGTATGCGCTTTAGGTACATCATCTAAACAGTGACTAGGAACAATCTTTATGCCATTTGCCATTGTCATCACGTCTGCAGAGCGGCTACTTGAAGACACTACATAACAATTCCAGCGACTTTTATTAGTTTGCTTAATTCTAGCAATTGAACGTGCTGAATTTATCATTTCCATAGGCAAGCTGAGTCCGGTAAGCAAGGCTTTGGGATAAGCTAGGAACAATGATGGGTTCACTTTGTTCTTCCAAATATAGTCATATTTTCACTTTAGTGACTCAATATTGATAACGCTCAGTCTTGGGAAGCAGGCATAAGCGCTGCTATTCCCCAGCAAAACTGTGGCTTATTGATCACAACCAATGGCACAATAATACAATAAAACGGCCTTATAATCCTACTCTGATTAATCATTAATCAATATACTATGCGCCAATCAAAGAGTAGAACCTTCTAAACGAGAAAATATAATGAAAAAATTACCGGTAATTGTCGGTTTTGGCGGAATAAACGCCGCTGGACGTAGCTCATTCCACCATGCGTATCGACGAATGGTGCACGATGCGTTACCAGATTCGGTAACCGAACCTATGTTTCAGGGGTTAACAACATTAACAAACCAACCGCAAGGTACCAGCAAAGAGACTTTGTTGAGTCAAACCCTCATCCGCAAAATAGAAAAGCAAACTTTTGACATTGACGAAATCAACGTTCATAAGAAGGCTACATTAAATGCAACCGACGAAACTATTAATTTTCAGATTAGCAAACGTCAATTGCCTAGTCATATACCAGAGAATTGGACATTAGAAGAAATTAGCAAAGGCAAGTTCAATGTCACTATTGAAGGCCAGTTGGACGTCATGATGCCGGAAAAAATGACCCCTGCGGTCACGAGTGCAGGACAACTACCAACGGGCTTCGACGCTTCCGCAATGTATACCTCTCGTAACCAACCAAAAGGCTTACAGCTTACTGTTTTTGGTGCATCCGATGCGCTTCAGTCGGTAGGTATAGAATGGCAGGAAATCTTAGAGCATATTCGTCCCGATCAAGTATCTGTTTATGCCGGTTCTGCGATTGGTCAACAGGATGATTTCGGTTGCCGTGGATTAAATCAAGCATGGCTAAAAGGTGGCCGTGTAAGCTCAAAACAAATGCCGTTGATGCTTTCTCAAATGCCTGCCGATTTTATTAACAGCTATATGATCAATAGTGTTGGTTCTACCGGAACAAATATGGGGGCTTGCGCCACCTTCTTATACAATCTTCGTCAAGGGATAAGTGATATTCAGTCAGGGGAAGCCCGAGTTGTTATTGTCGGTGGTTCCGAAGCTCCAATTGAACCTGAGGTGCTTGAAGGCTTTAGGGCTATGGGCGCTCTTTCTGAAGACTACCAAATCGCCGAGTTGGATGGCACCGAAACCGCTGATAACCGACGAGCCTGCCGACCGTTTTCAGACAACGCAGGTTTTACAGCGGCGGAAGCGTCTCAGTTTTTCATTTTAATGGACGATGAATTAGCATTAGAGCTTGGAGCTACCATTTATGGTTCTGTGGCCGATGTTTTTGTTAACGCCGACGCTAACAAAAAATCGATTTCTTCACCGGGAATTGGAAACTATATTACCGTTGGTAAAGCAATGGCGTTAGCTAAAAACATTTTAGGTGAAGAAGGCGTCAAACAGACCTTTGCTCAAGCACATGGTACTGGTACTCCTCAAAACCGAGTTACCGAGTCTCATATTTTAAACGAAGTGGCAAAAACCTTTGATATTCAAGACTGGAACGTTGCCGCAATTAAGTGTTACGTCGGTCATTCAATGGGGCCAGCAGGCGGTGATCAACTAGCTTCAACACTTGGCGTATGGGAATATGGGATTATCCCGGGAATTACCACCATTAGTAAAATAGCTGATGATGTTTACGATTCTAATCTTAATTTTTGTATCGAGCATACATCGGTGGGCGAGAAAGGTTGTGAAATGAAAGCAGCAATAATTAACTCAAAAGGTTTTGGCGGTAACAATGCTACCGGCTTAATACTTTCTCCACTCACCACAATGGAAATGCTTGAGAATAAATTTGGCCCCGCTCGAATCGCTCAGTACAAACTACTTAATGAAAAAGTTGCCGCAACCGCAAAAGCCTATGACGAATCTGTCATTAACGGTGATTTCAAAGCTATTTATCATTTCGGCTCCGAGGTTATGGAAGGAACCGATTTAAACATTACCAAAGAAGGTATAGAACTGACGAAATTTAATAACCAATTACGCTTTAGTCAAGAAAACCCTTTTTCAGACTATTGCTAGGTTCGGCCTAGATTATGCTCAAGACGAAAGCCACGGGCATGCGCCTGTGGTTGTTTTCTTCCTCTCTCACAACGCCATAATTTCCTAGCAACAGTGACATTTAGAGTGGAGGAAAAAGGACTGTAACTTTCCCCTTCTACCACTCCATTGGCGGTCTTGATCTAGCCTAAGCTTCGTATCCGAACGGATCATCAATTGAATGAGATGGCTCAGTAAACCACTTGGGTCCGTTATCTGTCATATAAAAATGATCTTCAAGCCGAATCCCAAACTCATTCGGGATCACTAACATCGGCTCGTTACTAAAACACATTCCTGTAGCCAACGGTGTCCTGTCACTTTTTACCAGGTATGGCCATTCATGAATATCCAAACCAATACCATGCCCTGTTCTATGCGGTAGTCCGGGAACCTGATACTCAGGACCTAAACCTTTTGACGCGATGTAATCACGGGCAGCAATATCAACATCACCGCAGGCGGTACCAATTTGCGCATGAGAAAATGCCTTCGCTTGAGCTTCTTTTTCAATCGCCCAAATTTCTCTATGCCTATCGGTTGCTTTTCCATAAACATAAGTCCGAGTGATATCTGAGTTATAACCCTCAACAAGACAACCCGTGTCAATTAGGACAACTTCTCCTTCTTCAAGCGCCTTAGGGTGTTTAACGCCGTGAGGAAACGATGAATCTACGCCAAACAGAACAATACAAAATGACGACCCGCTAGCTCCAACTTTTTGATGAGCTAAATGAATAAACTCCGTGACTTCTTGGGTCGAAATGCCTGGTCGCAAGATACTTGCTGCAGCTTTATGTACCGCTAATGTCATATCTTTTGCAATTTGTAACAGGGCAATTTCGGCCTTTGACTTTTGCATACGACAACCTGCAGTTACCGCTTTAGCGCAAACAAACTCAATATCTGAAGTAACTTGCTGTAAACCATTACTAATAAAAAACTGGCTAGACTCATCGATACCTACCTTGCCGCCGGTTATACCCAAACGGTTTAAGGTTTTCTTTACTAACTCGTATGGCGATTCATCTTCATGCCATCCATTAACCTTACCAACCACTTTCATAAAACCTAGCAAAGTATCTACTTCAAAGTGCGGCGCAACGTACTCTAAAGTGCCCTTAGCCGTTAAAATAGCGCCAACCAACCTTTCGCTGGCGTACCACTTTGTGCCCGTAAAATAATATAGGTTAGTTCCTGCATTTAAATAAATCGCGTCCAAACCTTGCTCGGTCATAAGCGTTTGCGCTCGCTTTAAACGAGCATCAAACTCTTCTATTGGGATAGGTGTAACCGCCATTGTCATATCACTTAATTCAGCTAACGCCTCTTCTGGTTTCTTTCCACCAACGCCAATTGTCATTCAGTTCTCTCCTGTTCTATTCAGTTTCGCGCGAGTCATTAATATTCAAAATGTAGCACGTACTATCCGTAAAAATCACCTTCATTAGTCACATAATACGCTAGTGACGCTCCCCCATCATTGATTGTTTTCTAAATCCAGTGGGAACCGAAAAAAAGCCTTCAGGAATAGTGTTATAAGTAATAGAAACTAACTGCGAAGTTTCCACTATTTTCCCTTTTTTAAACTCTCTCACTATCACGGGAAATCCGTTCAATTGTTTTATATCGTCGAATGGTGACGACCCATCCTGATCGCCTCCCCTCTGTATATTTCGAGTCATTTCCTTAATAAAGTGATTCATACGAAACATATTAGAAGAAATATCATCACCCTCTTTAATTTTCGACCAAGGAGTTACGCAATACTCTCGCTGTATCTTATTATCTAAATGAACCTGGATAAGCTCACATTCAAAACCAGCAACAGAACTTTTTTTACCGGTTTTCTTAATCTCCCTATCGCTCGATTTTTGTGGTTTGTTCAGGCCTCCCATTTTACCGGCCATCATTTCTCGCATCATTTTTGCCCGTTCCGGCGGCATCTCTGCTAATTGGGCTTCCAGCTTTTTATTCATAGCTTCCATTCTGCTCTGCAACTTTTCTAACGAAGTTTTATTGATGACTGTATAAGTTTTCGAGTCAACGTTGATAACCGTCATCTCTGACTGCTTTAAATCAAAAATAACTTCTGTCGCTTCTTCATCGTCCTTCGAGTTATTAAACCCAACCATTCTCATTTTATCCACGGTGAAGAATATTTTTGATTCCGCGAATTCACCGCCATTAGTTTTTGTTGTTTTCATCGTAATTTCACTATCAGCAACGGCCTCCATTGCAAAATTGGCGAATAGGATAAAGGTTATCAGTCTAAGTGTTGTTAATTTCATGCCAGCTCCATGCTTCTTGTTTTATGTATTTCAGCAAACCTGTGGGATTATTGGTGAATCACCCACAATTCAATTCAGGTCAGCTCACCTAGTGTTAGTATTTTCAACCCAACAAACCATTTTTTACAATTAAATCAACCGGATAGCCTGTCCAGACTAAAAATCTTTGGGATAACAACGTAGCCTCTGCAACTTACATTAAACATTAGCGGATTTAAAGTAGTTAATCCTATATCTAACTAAAGATGAGTACTGTCATTAACTGTGATCCATTTTGTTACATTCTTAAAAAATCCAGTTTTATCCTTAATAACAACAAGTTAAAGCCTCCATGTGAGTTTTTTAGAGATTAAACGCCAACCTATACTTGATCACACATACTATTTACCGTACAGTATACATCAAACACTGTATGCCAAACAGTACAAACAGAGCAAAGAGCCTAACAATGAGTGAAAGCGAACATTATCAAAAATTGAAACTAGAGCTACGCCGTGGCGTGCTCATATTAGCGGTTTTAGCAGAATTACGAGAAGAGCACTACGGTTACTCGTTACGCAAAACTCTTAGCCAGAAAGGCTTGGATATTGACGAGGGAACACTTTACCCGCTAATGAGGCGCTTAGAAAAACAACAATTATTGACCAGTGATTGGCGGGAAGAGAACAACCGCAAAAAGCGGTTTTACCAACTATCGGAAATCGGAATAACGACGTTAGAGCAACTAACCCAAGATTGGCAAAACGTCGAGTCAACTTTAAACAACATTCTTAATAGCTGCGACGAAAAATAAAACGCACTAGGAAGCAGAAATCGGAGATTAACCATGCAAATGATAGACAACTATTTAGACAGCTTAGAATCCTATTTACCGGATAGTTTAAAAAAGGATGTTAGAGAAGAATTTGAAGCGTCTATTTACGACCAATTCGAAGAGCAACAGGAAGCTTTAAGCAGGGATTTAACCTTAGAGGAGCAAGAGCAACTTTTATTGAAAATTGGTCATCCTATGCAAGTCGCAGCTCGTTACTTACCAAATCAAAAACTAATTGGTGAGTCTTTTTTCCCTGCGTATAAAAAAGCGCTAGAGTTGGCGATTATAATTATCTTCAGTATTAAAGTTTTGCTAGCGCTTCCGAGCGTTCTATCCAGCAATCATATAATCACAAACGGCTTTGTATTGTTTTGGAGCCTCGTTGACACCGCGCTTTGGGTATTTGCGTATGTCACCGTCATTTTCTATTTGATGGAAAGGTTTGGATTTGACTTAAAATATCTTTATTCATTTTCTGCAAAAGACTTAAGAGCGAGTAATCCTAGACTTTCTCTGAGCCGGTTAGAAACCGCATTTGAGTTAATGTTTTTAGTACTATTCCTTGGCTGGTGGAATAACATGTTTAGTTGGTCTCCTACTGGGAGCTACAGCACGACTATCTTAAATGTTTCATTAACACCGGAATGGCAAGCGGTATTTTGGAGCGTTAACATCGTCTTGGGGCTAGATGTAGTTAATAGTGTCATTAAAATAGTCTTAGGCTCGTACAATCGATTAACTTTGAGCGTTGGAATTATCCTAGATGTGGTCTCCTTTGGCATAATATTTCAAATCAGTCAGTTCACCAAGTACGTAGACATTTCAGATACTGAGCTGGCTGATTTTGATTGGGAAAAAATAGAACCTATTATCAATATTAACGTGAATATTATATTGGCAGTGGTCTTTATCATCAGTGCTTGGAGTGTTGTATCATCGGTTAGAAAACTTCGGTATTTTAAGGAAGATTTGTAATTAGTCTGCTCATTCAAAATGTAAACGTCGCAAAGCACACTTGAAAGAAAAATACCTGTCGAACACCGTTTTTTTGCCTCTCAAATTAAAAGGGATAACAACAGTGATAGACCCCTTGTTATCGTGGTTTGTCGTGGTTTGTCATGGTTACCGTGGATTGCCATCGTCGTCGAAGTTATCGGTATCAGTCTGGTCGCGACAGAGCTCTATATTCCAAAACTGTCGGAGGCGCTAAAGCGGGTATTCGAGCAAGCAAAACCGAAAATAATAAGGCGCCCAGTATTTTGGATTTCTGGATACTGTGTGACTTGGGTACTCGCGGTTGTCATTCTATCTATAAATAACCACGCAATGATATTAATTACCAACATTATCTTCATAGCGTTTACCGTTGTCGTACTGTTGCTATTAATGATTAGTCGATGCCTAATTAAATTGGGTGTCTCGATGGGAAGAGGTAATTCTGTAGGCGGTGTAGGACTTGTTTTGGCGGTGATAGGCTTATACATTGAGATATACCAGTTACCGCCGTTTTGAGGGAAAGAAACAAGCAACAAAGCTATTTGAACAATCCAACTTCTTAAGCATTCTAACTTTTAAAGCATTCTAACTATTTAGTCTTTCGAGCCTTATTCTCCTGCATTATTTTCATTAGGGCTATGCCTTGTACCGCAAATTTTTCAAGTAACGGATGGTTAGGATCTGAAAACGACTTTACTCCCAAGACTTCTCCTGAAGGCGCAATAAAAACGATGCCAGGCGTTCCTTTAATACCATAAATTTTGGCAACCTCATCACCCTCTAACACCGTATCAAATTGGTACTCATGGTTTCGCCAATAAACTTCAGGCTTCCAATCTTCTTTGATATTTACCGCCAGTACTTTAAGTCCCTGGTCTCGATATTTTTTATCTAATTCAGCAATACCGGGCAACAGCTTCTTGCAGTAGGGACACCATGTTGCCCAAAAAACCAATATTGTCGGCTTTCCATGAAAACTGGAAAGTTGTACTGATTGCCCAGCAAGATTCTTTAAGGTCCAGTCTTGCCCCATATAGCTGTCGGTTTCATCTGAATGATTGGCGGTATTTTGTCCCTCAGTGCAGCTCAATAACATCGTGCTTAGTACTAAGAATACCAAAGTTTTTATTGTTCTATTCATATTCATTAACGTTTCCACTAAAACGCGCTGTTCTCATAAGCGCTTAAATGATGACTGGTCATGATCGGTGATATAGACCTCTTGAAAGAATGACTTAACAAGTCGCTAAAGATTACAGCGATTACGCAATCATAATTATTCTCTTACAATTTGCAACCATTGACAAATGGCGATAGTCTTAAGCTCCACTTAGAATGGTGTGGTTCAATAAAAACAACGATTATGGGCCATCTTATGAACCGTCAGCTACAAAGTCTGTATCAGAATGACCTTAAGCAGCATTATACTCAGCCGCTAGGGCAAGAGCCTTTGGATACGCCTTCACATCAATTTGAAGGTTATAACGCTAGCTGTGGCGATGAAATTCTTTTTTCTCTCAAAACATCCAGCTCTCTCTCAAAAATACTGTCAATTGCTTTTGAAGGCGATAGTTGTGCGATATGTACGGCTTCGGCGTCACTTCTGTGTGAAGTTACACAATCTCAATCACCTGAATCATTCGCGATGCTTCACCAATGGTTAGATAACCAGTTAAACGCTCCATCTGCATCTACGCACTCTTTTGAGCCAGAGCAAAAAAATGATTTGAAAGCGTCTGAAATCAACCAACAAAGGCTGAATAAACTTAAGCCATTGTTATCAGTTAGCCAGTTCCCAAGTAGAATCAACTGTGCGCTATTACCTTGGCAGACATTCGCGAAAGCGCTCAAGAGTCCAATAGAATTAGCCGCCACATTGAATGAATCTGGGTGCAAATAAATGCATACTATTCTTAAGTCTCTTTCAAGCTTTCAGGATAACCAAGACTATGTTTTAGTGCTAATTACCCACAGCCGTGGCTCAACCTATCGCAAGCCTGGAGCAATGATGCTGGTTAGTCAGCAACTCGAGTATTGGGGACTGCTCAGTGGCGGCTGCCTTGAGGGTGACATTGTACTAAGGTGCAAACAAGTATTATCTAATAAGGCTGATTGCAGCGTGGTTTACAACATGCAAGACGAGGCCGATAAGCTTTGGGGTATGGGGCTAGGTTGTGATGGAGAAATTACCTTACTGCTTAAGTATCTTCCAGCAAACAGCAATCATTTAAATTTCTTTGATGTTCTTAGGAAAATTCTGTCAGGCCAGAGTTATCAACTTGAACTCGACGAGCAGAGCAGCACCCTGAACTTTCGGCCCGAATCAAATAAACCTGAATCAAATAAGCCGGAATCAAATGAGCTGGAAATAAGAAACATTGAATCAATAAAGACCAAAAATAAATTAGGCAAAATAACCGACGGCACTGCAAAGCAATACTTTCCGATGCAGGCGCCTCACCGCTTGTTGATTTGCGGAGCAGCCCCGGACGTTCCTCCCGTTACGGCAATAGC